>NZ_JBMFGY010000166.1:0-5442 GCF_049977125.1 Acidiphilium sp.
TGAGTGCGACGTAGACGGATTTGGTCTCGGTGTAGGCGTCGAGTGCGGTGCGGCTGTTTTCGCGGCCGTAGCCGGATTGTTTCATGCCGCCGAACGGCAGTTCGACCGGGGTGATGTTGTATTGGTTGATCCAGCAGGTGCCGGCTTTGAGGTGGGCGATCATGGTGTGGGCGCGGGCGAGGGTGGTGGTGAACACGGCGGCGGAGAGGCCGTAGGGGGTTGCGTTGGCGCGGGTGATGGCTTCGGCATCGGTATCGAAGAGGAACACCGCCATCACCGGGCCGAAGATTTCCTCCTGGGCGATGCTCATGGTGTCGGTGCAGTCGGCAAAGATGGTGGGTTCGACGAAGCTGCCCTGGGCGAGGCTGCCGGTGGTGCGGCGGGCGCCGCCGGCGACGAGGCGGGCGCCGGCGGCTTTGCCGGCTTCGATGTGGGCGAGCACTTTTACCATGTGCTCCGGCGAGATCAGCGCGCCGATCTGGGTGGCGGGGTCGAGCGGATCGCCGATGGTGAGGGTGCGGGTTTTCGTGATGAGAGCGTCGAGAAACCGGTCGTGGATACTGCGATGGACGAAGACGCGGGTGCCGTTGGAGCAGATTTCACCGGCGGAGTAGAAATTGCCGAGCATGGCGGCGTTGACCGCACTTTCGATGTCGGCGTCGTCGCAGACGATGATGGGGGATTTGCCGCCGAGTTCGAGCGTGACGCGCTTGAGGCTGGCGGCGGCGAGGGCAGCGACGGCTTTGCCGGTGGCGACCGATCCGGTGAGCGAGATCTTGCCGATACCGGGATGTTCGACCAGCGATCGGCCGGTGTCGCCGAGCCCGTTGACCACGTTGAACAGCCCGTCCGGCAAGCCGGCCTGTTGGAAGATGCGCGCGAGTTCGAGCGCGGTGAGCGGGGTTTGCGGCGCGGGTTTGAAGATCACCGCATTGCCGCAGACCAGCGCGGGCGCGGCTTTCCAGCAGGCGATCTGCAACGGGTAGTTCCACGCCCCGATCGCGGCGACCACCCCGATCGGCTCGCGCCTGGTGTAGCCGAACGCCGTTGGGCCGAGATCGATGGCTTCGCCGGCGATGGTCCCGGCCAACCCGCCGAAATACTCCAGGCATTCCGCCCCGGAGATCACATCCACCGCGAGGGTCTCGCTGATCGGCCGCCCGGTATCCTGCGTCTCCAGCCGCGCCAGCATGGCCAGATTGTCCCGCAACAGTGCCGCCGCCCGCAGCAGAATCCGCCCCCGCGCCGCCGCCGGCATCGCCGCCCATTCGACCTGCGCTGCCTGTGCCGCCTGCACCGCCGCATCCACCGTCGCGGCATCCGCGCTTTCGATGATCGCCAGAACGTCCCCGGTCGCCGGGTTGCGATCCTCAAATGTCGTAAGCCCGGGCCGGGACCATTCCCGTCCGCCGATGAAACTGGAACGCGCCTTCATCTCCATTGCAGCCTTGTCTATGGGGTGGTGGTGTCGCGATAGCCGGCGCGCCCCGCCTGGGTCAGCGCCCCGAGGATTTCGGCCGTGCCGCAGCACCCGATGATCCGCCCCTCGGCATGCACCAGCACCGGCCGCCCGGTCTGCTGACGGATTTCGACCACATCCTTGAGCAGATGCCCGGCGGTGATGATGCACACGCTGTCCGGCGGTGCCGCGTCACCCGCGTGATGAACGCCCATCGTCGCCCCGTTGCACCCGAGGCTGCGCACCGCCCCGGCCTGATCCAGCGTGAGTTCGTAGCGATCCCGATCGATGAAATGGTGAACCCCGTCCTGCCGGGTCAATTCATCCAGCGGCCGCATCAGCGACGCCGCGCGGATCGCCGTCAGCGGGTTCATATGCGCGACGAATTCCGCCACATAATCGGTCGCCGGCCGCAGCACGATATCCTCCGGTTTGCCGACCTGAATGACCCGCCCATCCTTCATGATCGCGATCCGGTTGCCGATCTTCAGCGCCTCGTCGAGATCATGGGTGACGAAAATGATCGTCTTTCGTACGCTGCGCTGCAATTGCAGCAATTCGTCCTGCAATTTGTTGCGGATCAGCGGATCGAGCGCCGAAAACGGCTCGTCCATCAGCAGAATATCGGGATCGGTCACCAGCGCCCGCGCCAGCCCCACCCGCTGCTGCATCCCGCCCGACAATTCGCTCGCGTGTTTATCGGCCCATTGCAGCAGCCCGACGCGCTCCAGCCATTCATCGACGCGCACCTTCATCTCCGCCGCCGGCATCTTGCGCAGCTCCAGCCCCAGCTCGACATTGCGCCGCACGGTGCGCCAGGGCAGCAGCGCGAATTGCTGGAACACCATGGAGACCGCCCGGTTGCGCAGGCGGCGCAAAATCGCGGCGGGCGGGTTGGTCATATCGACCAGCTCGTCGCCGTGGCGGATGGTGATGCGGCCGCGGCTGATCGTGTTCAGCCCGTTCAGGGCGCGCAGCACCGTGGTCTTGCCGGAGCCGGACAGGCCCATCAGAACGAAGATCTCGCCTTGTTCGATTTCGAGCGTGACATCGGCGGCGCCGACCACGATTCCGGTCGCGCTGATGATGTCGTTGCGGGATTTGCCGGCGTCGAGTGCGGCGAGGGCGGTCTGCATCCGGGTGCGGGCCGCGCGATCGGCGGCGCCGGGGAAGAGGATGTCCACCGCGTCGAGTTTCGCCGCGAAGCTCATGGTCAGGAGGTTTCCTTCGCGGGGCGGAAGACCCGGTCGAGAATGACCGCGACGATCACGATGGCGAGGCCGGAGGTGAAGCCGCGGCCGATCTGCACGGTCTCCATCGCCTCGACCACCGGTTCACCCAAGCCGCCGGCGCCGACCAGCGCGGCGATCACCACCATCGAGAGGCTCAGCATGATCACCTGGGTCAAGCCCGCCATGATTGTGGGTAATGCCGCGGGGATTTCGACTTTCCAGAGCAGCTCGGCGGGAGTCGCGCCGAAGGCCTGGCCGGCTTCGATCAGGGGGCGGGGGACGTTGCTGATGCCGACATAGGTGAGGCGGATCGGCGTGGGGACGACGAACACGATCGCCGAGATCAGCCCCGGCACGCTGCCGAGGCCGAACAGAACCAGGGTGGGGATGAGATACACGAAGGTCGGCAGGGTCTGCATCATGTCGAGCACCGGGCGGAGCACCCGGTACAGGGCGGGGCGATGGGCGGCGGCGATGCCGATCGGCACGCCGATCGCCATGCAGGCGGCGGTGGCATAGACGATGAGGGAGATCGTTTCCAGCGTATGATCCCAATAGCCCTGGTTGAGGATGAACAGAAGCGAGACGAAGACGAACAGGGCGAGTTTCCAGGATTTTTTGAAAACATAGGTGAGCAGCGCGAAAATCGTGATCAGGATCAGCGGGGGGATCGCGTGCAGGATGGCGGTCGTGGAATCGAGCAGGAAGGCGAGCACGGTGGACAGGGCGTCGAAAAACCCCTGGAAATTGTTTTTGATGAAGTCGATCGCCTCGCGCGACCAGACATTGACTGGAATGGTGTGGCTGGTGATCCAGACCTCGGCAGGGTGCAACAGGGTCATCGACGTCTCCACGACAGAAATACGGTGAGCCGGTCGGTGCCCCCCGCCCCGGTGGCGGGGGCGGGGAGATCGCGGCTCAACCGGCCTTCAGCGCCGCCATCACCGCCTGGGTGCCGGGCTTGCCGTCAATGGTGGTGACGCCGTCCAGCGTGGTGCTGATCCAGGACGGATGCGCCTTCAACCAGGCGGCGGCGACCGCGGAGGCTTTGGCGTGATCGACCTGGACCTTGTACATCATGGCATTCTCGTCCTTCACCGATAATTTGAACTGCTTGAGCAGTTTGCCCGTATTGGCGCATCTTGTGGCGTAGCCGGCCATGGTGTTGATGTAGATGGTGGCCTGGCCCTTGTGCGGGCCGAAATAGGCGTGGCCGCCGGACAGATAGCGGATGTGGAATTGCACGTTCATCGGCTCGGGTTCCCAGCCAAGGAACAGAACCGCCTGTTTTTTGGGGTATTTGCGTGCGACCTCCGACAGCATGCCGGCCTCGCTCGATTGCACCAGATGGAATTTGCCGAGGCCGAATTTATTCGCCTTGATCATGGCCAGGATGTGTTCGTTGCCATCATTGCCCGGTTCGATACCATAGATTGTATTGTCGAGCTGTTTGGCGAATTTATGAATGTCGGCAAAACGGGTCAGGCCCTGTTTATACAGATAATCAGGCACCACCAAGGTGTATTTGGCGCCGGTGAGGTCCGGACCGATCACGTCGATCGCCTTGGTCTTTTCGTAGGGGCCGGAGATTTTATTCATCGAAGGAGTCCAGTCGTCGAGAAAGACATCGATCTTCTTGTCTTTCATGCCGGCATACATGACCTCCTCGGAATAGAGGTTGGTCTTCACCATATAGCCGAGGCCTTCGGCCAGGGTGGTGAACACGGCATCCTGCACCTCATTGTCGGTCCAGCCGATGTTGCCGAGCTTGATGGTCCGACACGCGGCCGGCACCGCAGCAGATGCCAGATGAATGCCAATGGCGGCCGAAGCGATGGATGCTGCGAGCGCCGCGGCAATTGTCGATTTTTTCATGTCACCTCCTGGATGCACAGACGAGACGGATCGATCCGTGCTGATGTTCTGCCCTGGAACGCCGCAGCTTGGGTGCGGTCGGTTGTGCGGTAAGCATCATGATGGTGGCGGTTGCGTCTTGCATGCAAGCGACATCGCCGTTGCACCGGCAGACTTTCCTCTCAATGCGTCAGGAAAGCAACGCCGCGCGAGATTTTGAACCGCACGGCGCCGGACCCCTCACACAAGATACCGATCACCGGCAGACCCTGGGAAAGATCGGTTTTCCTACGCCATCCTGCCGATATTATTACGATAGCGTAACGATTTTTGCGTGCAAATGCGCTGCCCGCCGATCAGCGATTTTTGAAAATCTTGCGATCGGGGATGAAATAATGATTGCCCGGACCAAGCGGCGGCGGAGACGAGGTGATCGGCGGGAATACCACGGCCGGGCGCGGTCGGCGCGGTCGGGGCGCGGCGGGTTTTTCGCGTTTGCGCCGTGGGCGTTGCAGCACCGGCGGCAGCTTCAAACCCAGCAAATGACAGAACGGCCGCAACACCCTGCCCAGCGCCGGATTGATCGCAATCTGCGCCACCACCTCCGGATCAGAAATTACATCGCGCACCAAAGCCTGCACCACCGCCGCCGCCGCACAACTACACGCATCGCCCGGTAACAAACGACGCAACCAGCCGAAATCACGCGGTAATGCCACATCACAACCCGGCCTCGGCGCGGGTTCCCTGCGCGCCCCGGCCCGGTCGCGCGACGGTCGCGCCGGCACCGGACCCCGCGCAAGACTCGCCATGAACCGCGCCGCCAAACGCGCCACCCGCACCCAAATCAACACCACCAACGGCCCCGCCATGCGCCGCGCCCTGCCCTGCGCCGCA
>NZ_JBMFGY010000167.1:0-5361 GCF_049977125.1 Acidiphilium sp.
CGACGACGCTGGCCGCCGGTATTTCAAGTCGACGGTGTTGGGGGAGGTGGAGAAGTGTAAACCAATGTTGGTATCATGAGGCTAATTGACACGGCGCGTCCGGGATTTAAGGAACGTTCCGACCGAAAAACGGCGATTCCGGGATTTAAGGGCTCTGCGTCGAAGTTGGTGCACGTCTGCTTTGGCGAGTAATTCAGGGTAACGCGATCGCCGAAACCTGAAGCAGCCAAACCGAGAGCCAGATCAAACGTTTTAAGCTGCTGAAGCGCTCAATGAATGGCTAGGCAAGCACCGAAATATTACGAATTAAAATAACAATGCCGCCGCCAAACGTCCTTTTGCACCAAATCTGACGCAGAGCCGATTTAAGGAAAACTCACATCAGCGCAGCGGCACCATAACCCCGATCATCCAATCGGAAGCCGGCACGATCGAAAAGACGTGCGATGCCCCCGCATCTTGTCGCTGTCTCAGCTTGCAGCCGCGCCAACGATGGTGCCGTCTTTGTGTTGGATCAGGATCGCGATGTGCTGAGCGACGGCATGGTCGACTTGCAGTGTGAGCGGCTGGCCGGTCCAGGTGTCGAGCGGGGTGATCGCACGGACGACGTGGATCTGTCGCAGGTCGAGGCCGCGGTTTTCGCCGCCGTGGATAGCGGTGCGGTCAGTGGCATCGTAGCGGAACAAAGTGATCTCGGCGGGACGGCGCGGTGCGGTGCCGCTGATCGAGACGGTCCAGCCGGTGGGGCTCGGCATGATCGTCACTTGGGCGGTGGGATGGGCGGCGCGGAGCGATGCGGCGGCAATTGCAGCGGTGACCGCCGAACGATCCGAACCGATGGCTGCGGTGCGGCCATCGATAATCGCCTGCGGGGTGTAGATGTCCGATGCATCATCGTGCGCGGCGTACCATTTCTGCCGTGCGGTGGCCTGCGGCAGGGCGAACCGGTCCGCCCAGCTTGGCCCATTGAAATAGGCGACGTGTTCGGTCAGCACGAGGATGTCGGGGTTCGCCGCCTGAAGCCGCGCCATCAGCGCTTCGGCGGGCGGGCAGTCCGAGCAGGCCTGCGAGGTATAAAGCTCGACCACGACGGGGCGAGCTTGGGCGATCGGCATTGCGAGCAGCGTCGCTGCGATGATCGCCTTGGTCATGCGCCGCATCTTCATGACCCGCCAAACCAGTTATAGCCCTGTTTTTCCCAATACCCGCTGGGGAACTGGTTGGTCACGCCCATGGCGACGATCGATTTAGCATTCTTGTAGCCGAGCTTGGTCGGGATGCGCAGGCGCACCGGCGCACCGAACGGAGCGGTGAGTGGGGCACCCAGGAAATCGAGCGCGAGGATGGTCTGTGGCTGCAGCGCGGATTCCATGTCGATGCTCTCGAAATAGCCGTCAGCGCAATGGAATGAGACATAGCGTGCGTTCAGATCCGCGTTGATCGCCCGCAGCACCGTGGACAACGGCACACCGCTCCATTGGCCGATGACGCGCCAGCCTTCGACGCAGATGAACCTCGTGATCTGGCTTTCCTGCGGCATCGCGCGAAGTTGCGCGAGTTTGAGCGGTTGCTTGTTGCCGATCCGCCCGGTCAGGGCCAGCCGCCAGGTCGCGGGATCGACCCGGGGGGCCTGATCCATGCTGTAGAACGCGTTGAACCGGGGCGGGTGGGTGATCGCCGAGGCAGGATAGGTGGGGGCAAGGGTATGGCGATTGAACAGGGCGGCCTGCACATCGTCGTTCCAGCTCGACATGGCGCTGAGCACGCGGTCCACCAGGTCGGGGTGGGCGGGATCGTCGAAATCGCAGCCGGTCAGGGTGGCGGCGGCACCGAGGGCGAGGGCGCGGCCGAGCAGGTTGCGGCGGTTGAGGGTGAGGTTTGCCATGGGATTACTCTGCGAGTTCGGAGTGAGAGAGCGGGGATTCCGGGGTAGGCAGGCGTCCGCCGGTGATCATGGCGGGCAGCACCCGCGGCACCAGAGCGACCAGGAGCAGATGCACGACCAGGAACAAAGCGATGCCGGTCATCGCGATGAAATGGATGATGCGCGAGATGAAGAATCCGCCGAACAGATCGGACAAGGGCCAGAGCTGCACCGGTTTCCAGACCGCGAGACCGCTGAGCACCGCGAGGATGCCGAGCGCGATGACGCCGAGGTAGAGTAGGCGCTGCACCGCGTTGTAGACGCCGGGGCGATGGGGCAGATGGAACCGCGCCGCGGCAAGGGCATCGTGCAGCACGGAGCGCGGGGTGAGCGGCAGCAGCTTGCGCCGGAAATGACCGCTCGCGATGCCCCAGCCGAGATAGAGCGCGCCATTGAGCATCAGCAGCCAGATCGCGGCCAGATGCCAGGCGATCGCGCCGCCGAGCCATTGGCCGATCGTGGCCCATTGGGGAAAGGTGAAGGGCAGGAAGGGTGAGGCGTCGTAGATTTCCCAGCCGCTGCCGATCAGGGTGATGATGGCGATGGCGTTGAGCCAGTGCATCAGCCGCAAGGCGAGCGGATGGATCGGCATGCGGCTGGTCGGGGGGGGATCGGACGGCATGGGCTGGTCTCCTGGATACGGGGCGATGTCCATGCGCCATTCATGCGCGCAACGAACATGCGGCGTCGAGGTATCGAAACCATGCCCAAACGGCATTGGCGCGGATGATGGATCGGCGGCACATCATCGAGGCGTAGGGCGGCTCCAACGGTCGTTCCCGCAATTCGATCATCAACAGCACGGAGACTGCAATGAACCGCTTTCTGCTCGCCACCACGATGGTGCTCGGCCTCGCCGCCACCGGCATCGCCCAGGCCCAGACCACCGACAGCATGGCCAAGCCCGATACCATGAGCCACAGCACGATGGCTCATGGTACGATGAAGCATAGCACGATGAGCCATAGTACGATGAAGCATCACGCCATGAAGCACGTCATGACCAAACCCAACATGATGAAGCATAACGCCATGAAGCATGACACGATGAAACACGACACGATGAGCCACACGGCACAATAATCGGCGGCGTACCCCGATCGGCCGGTGTTGCACCGGCGGTCGGGCACCAATCGGTCCAGGAGGGCGATCTATGGCAGTATTGCGTATCACGGTATGATCCGCCGATGAACCTTCAGGACATGCTCGATGCCGAACGCGCGACCCGCCTGGTCAACGAGGCGGTGCGCGCGGCCTATGAGGAAACCGTCGCGACGCTGAACCGCAACGGGTTCATGCCCGGCGTACTGGCCGAAGAGGCGCAGTTCCCCGATTTCATGCTGCCGAACTCCGAGGGACGGCTGGTGTCACTTTCCGGCTTGCTGGCACGCGGGCCGGTGATCGTGCAGTTCTTTCGCGGCGAATGGTGCCCCTATTGCCGGCTGATGCTCGATGCGCTGGTGACGGCCCTGCCGGAGATCGAGGCGCTCGGCGCCACGCTGGTTGCACTGACACCCGATACCGGAGCAGCGGCACATGACGCCAAGATCAAGCACGGCGCCGCGTTCGATGTGCTGTCGGACGTCGATTGCGGGGTCGGACTGGCCGCCGGCGTGGTGTTCCGCCTGCCACCCCTCTATAAGGCGCGGCTGATCACCGTCGGGCTCGACATCCCGGATCGCCATGGCAACGAGGCATGGTTCCTGCCGATCCCCGCCGTGTTCCTGCTCGATCGGGACGGCAGAGTGGCTTGGCGGTTCGCCGATGTCGATTTCACCCATCGCGCCGGACCCGAGCGCATCATCGCCGCGCTGCGACAGCTCGACACGCCCGAGTGAACGGGGATGGAACTCACCCAGGTCCGTTATTTCGTGGCGCTCAGTCGCTCGCTGAACTTCACCCGCGCCGCCGAAGCCTGCAACGTCACCCAGCCGGCGCTGACCCGCGCAATCCAGCGGCTTGAAGAGGAGTTAGGCGGCGCACTGCTGTTTCGCGAACGCAACCTAACCCAGTTGACCGACCTCGGCCGCACCATGCTGCCGCATCTCGACGCTATGCTGATGGCGGCCGACAGCGCCGCCGCCCTGGCCGATGCACGCCGCCGCCAGCCGGTGGCCAGTCTGAAGATCGGCCTCGCACCCGGCATCGGCTGTGCTGCGATCGCTTTCGCGATCCGCGAAGTCGCCGCGATCCTGCCCGATCTGATGATCCGGTTCGAAGAGGCCGCCGCCGCCAGCCTGATCGAGGCGATGCTGGCCGATATGCTCGATTGCGCCCTGCTGCCGCAGGATTGCGACCTGCCCGACCGCTTCAACCATTGGCCGCTCTACGAAGATCGCGCCGTCGCCGTGCTGCCGACCAACCACGCGCTGACCAGCCGCGACACGCTCACAGCCGATGATCTGCAAGGCGAGACGCTGCTGCATGGTGAACGCTGCGGTGGTTTCGCCGCTCGGCTGGAGACCGCACCCAGCACCAGATACCGGTTTCGCCGCTGCGATGGTGCCACCAGCCACATGCTCGATCTGGTCGCCGCCGGCATCGGCGTCGCCCTGCTGTCCGAACGCATCGCACTGCCCGGCCAGGTCACCGCACGACCGATCGACAACCCGGTTCTGACCCGCACCGTACGACTGGCAACACCCGCCGGCCGCCCGCAAGGTGCTGCGGTATCCGGCTTCATCAAACTATGCCGCGCCCGGCGCGGGACATAAGCCGTCCGGACCGTCAATCGCCTTGTTTTCCTACCGGAACGCTATGTCGATGCCGGGCATAGACTGACGGTCACGCGCCTGATCATGCCGCCAACCGCCGCAGATGATAATCGGCATCGCCGAACTGCATCTCGATCATCGTCAGCCGCTTGAACAGATGCCCCGCCTTGTACTCCATCGTCACGCCGATGCCGCCATGCAGCTGCACCGCCTGCTGACCCACGAATTTCGCCGCCCTGCCGACCGCGGCCTTCGCCATCGCCATCGCCTCGCCCCGAACCTTCGCATCGTCGTCGGCCGCGGACATCGCCGCGAAAATCGCCATGCTGCGCGCCTGCTCCAGCGCGACATACATATCCACCGCCCGATGCTGCAACGCCTGGAACGCCGAAATCGCGACACCGAACTGCTTGCGGGTCTTCATGTAATCCACCGTCATCGCGATGAGCGCCTCCATCGCCCCCACCGCCTCGGCACAGATTGCGGCAACCGCCTCATCCGCCGCCCGCTCGAGCACGGCCAGATCGCCCACCAGCCGCGCCGCCGGCACCCGCACATTGGCAAGCGAAACCTCCGCCCCGCGCAGCGCATCCTGCATCGCATAGCCGCGCCGTGACACCCCTTCGGCCTTCGCATCGATCAGAAACAACCCCACCCCGTCCCGATCCCAGGGCAATCGCACTTCAGAATAGTTGTAGGAGGCTGGTGAGGTAGGCATCATCC
>NZ_JBMFGY010000168.1:0-5336 GCF_049977125.1 Acidiphilium sp.
TCATTTCAACAATGTTTCGCGAACGAGGCCGCTGCGTCTTGAACAGGGTCGTTTCCATAGGTAACAAGGCCAAAGTTCGTGCCGGCGACGCAGCGTGCCGGCGATAAATGTTTTGATCTCATGCGGGGAAAACCAATGGCTCGTATCAAGTCCAGGCTCATGCTCGGCGTGGCCGCGGCGCTCGCTTTCGCCACCGCCCATGCCGCGACAGCGCCGTCGACGATCAAGATCGGCACACTCTACGCGAGCAGCGGTCCGTTCGCCGTGTCGTCCGAGGGGCAGTATCACGGACTCGAATATTGGGCGGCGAAGGTCAACAAGACGGGCGGCGTGTTCGTCAAGGCGTTCGACAAGAAGATACCCGTTAAAATCGTGGCCTATAACGATCAGAGTTCGACCTCGACGGCGACGACGCTCTACAATCAGCTAATCACCCAGGACCATGTCGATCTGCTGGTGGCTGATTTCGGCTCGGTCCTGACCTCGGTGGCGATACCGCTGGCAGAGGAGCATCATATGCTGCTGATCGACCCGACCGGGTCGGGAGCGAATTTCTTCACGAAAAAGACTGATTATCTGGCTGATGTGAGTATTCCGGCCTCCACCGTCTGGCCGGTGCCGCTGGGTCGCTTCATCAATGGTGAGAAGCAGATCAAGCGGGTGGCCGTTGTGTACGATTCGAACGATTTCGATGCGTCGCAGGCTAACACGCTGAAATCGGTTCTTGCCAAAGCCGGGACCAAACCGGTGTATTTTCATGCTGTGCCGACCACGGAGACCAATTACACCGTCCTGCTCCATGCGATCGCGGCGCGGCGCCCGGATGCGCTGATCGAATTTGGCTATCCCGACAACGATATCGCCTTCCTGCGCGCGCTGAAATCCAGCGGGCTGCATTTCAACATGGTGTTCACGATCTTTCCCGGTCAGTTGCTCACGCTGCTGACCAAGAACGTGGGCGCCAAGGGGCTCGCCTATACCTACACCTATCCGGCCCCGCCGCTGGTTTCTTACAAGAGCGTCAGCTATGGCATGAACACGGCGGATTTCGTTAACAGCTTCACGGCGGCAGAGCATCGCGCGCCGAACTTCCTCGATGCCGCCGGCTACAATACCGGTATCGTCATGCAGGACATGCTGGCGACGGCGCCGAAGTTCACGCAGCTTGATTTCCATGCCGCGCTGATGGACATGTCGGGTCATACCAAGACCCTGCTGGGACCGTTTGAGATCAATGCCAACGGGGCGCAGCTCGGCCAGCCCTTCCCGGTGGCCCAGCTTGTACCCGACGGATCGACCGACAAGCTCGTGGTGGTCTATCCGCACGACAAGGCGACCGGCAAGCCGGTCTATCCGGCGCCGAAGTCCTGAGGCGCGCGGCAACGGGCGGAGACCGCGCATGAGCCTGCTCGATTATGCGCTGATCGGCGGTGTTCTCTACGGGATATTTTTCAGCCTGGTCGGGATTGGGCTGAACCTGGTGTTCGGGGTGATGCGCATGATCAATCTCGCGCACGGCCAATTCGTGATGCTGGGGGGATTCGGTGCCTATGTGGTGTCGAATGCGCTGCACCTGAATCCGTTGTTTGGCGTGCCGCTCGCCGTGGTCGGGGCCTTCGTGATCGGCTGGCCTCTCTATTATGCCGTTGTGCCACGACTGCAACGCAGCCGGGACCCGGAGATGCTGTCGTTCATCCTGTTCTTCGGGATCGCGCAGATGATCGAGGCGATGGTTACGCTCGCCTTCGGAGCAGATCAGCGGTCGTTGCCCGGCGATGCGCTCGGCTCGGGTAATTTTGTCATCCTTGGGCAGTCGTTCCCCGACAGCTGGGGTGTGACCGTGCTCGTCAGCATTGTTGCCATCGTTGGGCTCTATGTCTATTTCGCCCGCACTCGGCTGGGGTATGCAACCCGCGCGATTATGGCCAATCGCGAAGAGGCGCGGGCGAGCGGGATCGATGTCGACCGGGTTTCGGCCATTGCCTTCGTCATCGGCCTGGCACTTGCGGGAATCGCCGGGGTGTTCGTGCCGTACATGCTCGGCTCGATCTCACCGGCGATTGGAGAAAGCCTGACGACGACGTCCTTCGCCGTCATCATCATTGGCTCACTCGGCAATCCGCTCGGCACCGTCGTGGGCGGGCTCGTGTTTGGGATCGGGACCATGCTGATGCAGACCTATTATTCGTCGTGGTCGAACCTGGTCCCTTATGCGTTGCTCGTCATTATCGTGCTGATCCGGCCGTCGGGCCTGCTTGGCAAGGCAGTGCGGGTTGCGTGACGCGGGGCCGCTGAGGCGCGCGAGACCGGGGCTGATCACCATGATCGCCGTCGCTGTGATTTTTCTGATCGCGCCGCATATCTATGGCAATACATCGCTGTTGTTCACCATCATGACCTTCGTCGTGCTGGCTGAAGGTCTCAACATCCTCTATGGATTCACCGGTTATCTACCGTTCGGTTATGTCGGCTTCTTTGGGACCGGGGCTTACGGCACGTCGCTACTGGTTCTGCATGCCCATCTGCCGATGGTGATCTGCGTGATCGGTGGTGGGGTTGCCTCACTCGTCGTTGCGCTGATTCTGGGCCCTCTGTTGCGGCTTTCCGGGGCTTATTTCTCGATCGCGAATCTCGCCGCCTCGCAGATCCTGTATTTTGTGATTTCCAACCCCAATCTGTCGGCGATAACCGGCGGGCCCTATGGGTTGAAGCTGGAGCAGGTGTACGATCCGGGAGCGAGTTACATCGGCATGATCGTGGTTCTGCTCGTGGCCGTGGCGATCGCCTCGTATTTCCGGTCATCACGCTTCGGGATGGGGCTGCGGGCGATGACCGAGGACCCGGTGAGTGCGGCGCTTGCCGGGATTGACGTGGTGCGCCAGCGTCTGATCGTGTGGCTGGCGTCAGCGCTCGTCGCCGGTCTGGCGGGCGGGATCTATGCTTGGAATCTCTCGGTGTTCTACCCGGAATCGGTTTTTACGCTGCAGATCAGCGTGTTTGCCATCGTGTTCGCCCTTTTCGGTGGGGTCGGCACGGTGCTGGGGCCGTTAATCGGAGCGGCGATCCTGTACAGCTTCTACGCGGTGATCGGGGTTTCGGCACCACAGTATTTCATGCTGCTGTATGGCCTACTGATCGTGTTGCTTGTGCTGTTCCTGCCAAACGGCGTGCTCTCCCTGCTCGAACGGAGGGGCATTCGTGTCTTCTGAACCGCTGCTCAGGCTCGATGCGATCGGCAAGCGGTTTGGCGGGTTGACCGTGCTGAACGATGTGAGCTTCGCGGTCGTCGCCGGTGAGATCGTCGGGTTGGTTGGGCCGAACGGGTCGGGCAAGACGACCACGATCAACGTGATCTCGGGCGTTCATCGGGCTGATGTCGGGCGCGTCCTGCTCGATGGTATGCCAGTCCAGGCCCTTTCCAGCTTTCGTCTCGCGCGGCGCGGGATTAACCGGACTTTCCAGGTGCCGAAGCCGTTCCATACCATGACGGTTCGAGAGAATATCGAAGTTGCCGCGCATTTTTGCCGTCACGATCAGGTCGATATCGATGCGATCCTGGCCGAAACCAACCTTACTCTCCATGAGGCAACGATGGCCGGCGCGCTGACCGTCAACCAGCAGAAAATGCTTGATCTTGCGCGGGCACTTGCCACCAAGCCGAAGCTCCTGCTCATTGATGAAATCGGCGCCGGCCTCAATCCTCAGGAACTCGCGGTGATCGCCACCTTGTTGAGCCGTCTCGCGGCGCGGGGCATCGCGATGATCGTCGTCGAGCATCTGCTCGATTTTCTCAACCGCATTACCGAACGGGTCATCGTGCTTGGAGCCGGGCGGATGCTGTTCGAGGGCTCGTTGCGGGCGGCGTCAGAGGACCCCGAGGTCGTAGCGGCGTTCATTGGAGGCTGATCGAATGTCCCTGCTTTCGCTCAAAGGCGTCGAAGCCGGGTATGGCGCCTTGCAGATCCTCTGGGGCATTGATCTGAACGTCGGGTCGGGTGAGACCGTGCTGCTGCTCGGAGCCAACAGCGCGGGCAAGACCACGCTTCTTCGGACCATCATCGGGTTGATCCAATGCCGCGGCGGCTCGATCACGTTTGACGGAACCGCACTGCAATCGTTGCCGCCCGACCAGCGCATCCGGCGCGGCATCGCGTTCATGTCGGAACTCGGCGTGTTTCCTACACTTTCGATCGAGGAGAATATCCGGCTCGGTGGCTATTTTCTCGACAACGCGACCGTTAGACGGCGCAGCGCCCGGCTCTACGACATGTTTCCCGACCTTGCCGCGAAACGCCGCCATGCGGCCGCCACACTCTCCGGTGGTCAACGTAAGATGCTCGGCATCGCGAAGGTTCTTGTCAGCGAGCCCAAGCTTTTGCTGATGGACGAGCCTTCGTCGGGCCTCGCGCCGGTTTTCGTCAAACAAGTGATAAAAGTCTTGCAAACGACGATAGACGCAGGGACCGCGCTGCTTATCGCCGAACAGAATGTGGCATTTCTTGAGCTGGCCAACCGTGGTTACCTGATCGACGGTGGCCGCGTCCGCCTGTCCGGCACGCGAGCCGAACTCGAATCCTCGGATGCGGTTCGTGAAGCTTATTTTGGACTGTAGGGCGACCGGAAACGGTAGTGCCGCCACGTCATACCAACCCGCATACCCGAGACCGTTTTGATCCAGTCGTGTTGGGGAGCCAACGCGAAAGTGTCGTTTATGAACGCGTGCCCGAACACGAGGGTTTTGTCGGATGAGTTCAAAAGTATCCGGCAAACTGATGCGCTGACGAGATCGCTGACAAATTTGATTCAGGACAAGAAAGTAGTCAAATGTTCTTGCTTCGTCCATGCTTGGCCCAGGTGGAAGTCACTTTCGCGTCCAGACTTCAGCAAGCCGAACCTCAAGGCGGCTGATGGCGAGCTGGATACGCGACTCACCTGGTGCCGACTGATAGGTGGCCTACGCCAGCCGGATCGGACCTGGGTAGTGAGCGAGCAGCGCATCGTTGGTCAGTAGGGTAATGCCCTCGATCTGGGCTTGTACGATTAGCAACCGATCGAACGGATCCTGGTGGATCGGCGGCTGCGTGTCGACGGCCACAACATGCGCGCTCAGGATCGCCATTTCCTGGTAGCTGTTGTCGATCAGCTCGTGCCGCAGAACCCGCAGAACCCGGGCATCGATCTGAAAGTCAGCCCGCCCCAGACTCCGCTTGATCACAATTTCCCACAGACTGGCGACACTGAAATACAATTCCACCTCAGGATCTGCCATCATCGCCCTACCCTCAGGGGGCCCAAATTCCATCCCCATAGCTCTCACCCCACTCGGGGAGGACACG
>NZ_JBMFGY010000169.1:0-5257 GCF_049977125.1 Acidiphilium sp.
CTAAGGAACCCATCCCTATTGTACCTCCTGAGGAGGCGCTTGCTCCTCTTGGTCGCCTTCTGGCTTCGGCATCGACGTCTTCGGAGCTTCAGCGATATCAAATGCAAGGGCACCATCGCGAAAACTTACTTTAACTGCCCCACCGGTTACCAATTTACCAAATAGCAATTCCTCAGCCAGTGGCTTCTTGATCAACTCCTGGATTACACGCGCCAAAGGCCGTGCGCCATAGAGTGGATCATAGCCTCTCTCAGCAAGGAACTCCTTGGCCGCCGAAGAGAGCTCGATTGTAACATTTCGGTCTGCTAATTGGGCCTCAAGCTGCATCACGAACTTCTCGACGACTTGGGCGACGATTTCCGGAGTTAGGCCGGCGAACGGAATGATCGCATCCAAACGGTTACGGAACTCTGGAGTGAACATGCGTTTGATCGCCTCCTCATCCTCGCCAACTCGCATCTCGCGACCAAAGCCGATTGCCGCCTTGGCCATATCGGCGGCACCGGCGTTTGTGGTCATGATTAGAATAACATTCCGGAAGTCGACGTTCTTTCCATTATGGTCGGTTAGCTTGCCGTGATCCATGACTTGGAGGAGGATATTAAAAAGATCAGGATGGGCTTTCTCGATTTCATCAAGCAAAAGCACACAATGCGGGTGCTGATCGATTGCGTCTGTCAGCATGCCTCCCTGATCGAAGCCGACATAACCTGGAGGCGCGCCGATCAGACGTGAGATCGAGTGGCGCTCCATATACTCTGACATATCGAACCGCGTCAGTTCGATACCCAAAGTGCTGGCCAACTGACGGGCAACTTCGGTTTTACCGACACCGGTGGGACCGGAGAATAGGTAGCATCCGATCGGCTTTTCAGCATCGCGCAGACCGGCACGGGCAAGCTTGATCGCGGCCGAGAGGGAAGATATGGCGAGGTCCTGGCCAAATACCATTGACTTCAGGTCGCGTTCGAGTGAACGAAGGGTTTCCTTGTCGTCGGCCGAGACCGATTTGGGCGGAATGCGGGCAATTTTGGCAACGATTTCCTCGATATCGCGCAAGGTGACCGTTTTCCGGCGCTTGTTCTCTGGAAGTAGCATCCTTGAGGCACCCACCTCATCTATCACATCGATCGCTTTATCGGGCAGCTTGCGATCGTGAATATATTTTGCGGATAGTTCAACGGAGGCGCGAATGGCGTCGTCAGTGTAACGGACCTTATGGTGTTTTTCATACACACCCTTGAGACCGCGTAAAATCTTCACCGCATCATCAATTGAAGGTTCATTGACATCGATTTTCTGGAAGCGGCGCACCAACGCACGGTCTTTTTCGAAATAAGTGCGGAATTCCTTATAAGTCGTTGACCCAATACAGCGCAGCGCCCCGGAAGATAGGGCGGGCTTAAGTAGATTTGACGCATCCATTGCGCCACCGGAAGTTGCGCCAGCACCTATGACGGTGTGGATCTCGTCAATAAATAAAACTGCGCCGGGCAAGGCTTCAAGTTCTGAAACGACGGCTTTGAGGCGCTCTTCGAAATCTCCCCGGTAGCGGGTGCCGGCCAGCAATGCCCCCATGTCGAGCGAGTAAATTGTTGATTTGGCAAGCACTTCGGGCACATCACCATCAACAATACGTTTGGCGAGTCCCTCGGCAATGGCTGTTTTGCCAACACCTGGATCACCCACGAATAACGGATTGTTTTTTGAGCGGCGGCACAGAATTTGGATCGTTCGCTCGATTTCCATTTCGCGACCGATGAGCGGATCAATCTTGCCAGATTGCGCTTTTTTGTTCAGATTTACGCAATAATTAGCCAAAGCATCCTGCCCGCGCTTGGGCTTTTGCTCCTGTTCCGTCTCGGGGCTTTCAGCACTACCGGACGGCGTACGCGGAACCGAGCGACCAGGAGATTTGGCAATTCCATGACTAATGAAATTGACAGCATCAAGACGCGTCATATCCTGCGCTTGCAGGAAATACACAGCATGGCTTTCGCGCTCGGAGAACAGAGCGACGAGCACATTGGCTCCTGTCACTTCATCGCGGCCAGAGGATTGCACATGAATTGCGGCTCTCTGAACAACGCGCTGAAACCCAGCCGTGGGCTTAGGATCGCCAGCGCGATCGGTTGCGAGACCAGCCAGGTCCTTGTCAAGAAATTCGGTGGTTTCACGGCGAAGGCGCTCAATATCGACACCACAAGCACGCAGCACCGTGAGCGCATCGGCGTCGTCGATCAGCCCGAGCAATAAATGCTCAAGAGTCGCATATTCATGACGGCGCTCGGCAGCAAACGCCAATGAGCGGTGTAGGGTCTGTTCCAGATTGCGAGAAAGCATATCCTTATCACTCCTAGCAGAGCTTCCGGCAGGCGGCCCATGCCGCCTTGGTCAAGCCCGATGCGGCGGGTCAGCCGCGAGATCGTTAACTTCACCCACGCTTAGCGTAACACATCAATGACATGATACCGCGCAAAACTTTCGCAATGATGACCAAAGTGGGTCTCGTCTGCAAAATTATGGGAGCCACCTGAGTTATCCACCGAAATTATTCCTTCTCAATCGTGCATTGCAGTGGATGTTGGCTCTGCCGCGCTAAGTCCATTACCTGCGTTACCTTGGTTTCAGCGATTTCGTAGGTAAACACGCCGCAGACGCCGACGCCGCGACGATGAACATGAAGCATGATCCGCGTCGCCTCTTCACGACTTTTCGAAAAAAAACGTTCGAGAACATGAATCACGAACTCCATCGGCGTGTAGTCGTCATTAAGCATCAACACTTTGTAGAGTGCCGGTTTCCGCGTTTTCGTGCGCGTACGGGTTGCAATTCCAGTACCCAAACCATTGCCAGTGCCACGACGATCAGAGCCAGACATCGACCTTATCTCATTTAATGCTTCGTGCAGCATATCCATACGGTACCCCTGTGGGAAAGAGCTAATTTGCGCCCGCAGCGAGATTATCCGTGATCGGGGGCGGGATGTGGTTGGTCGGAAATTGTGGCAAGCCATCTGCAAGCCTGATCCACCCTAGTCGATCCGCTTGCACATATGCAGCCGCGGCCGAAATTCCTGAGTTTCGGGCTCGTCGAGTGTGGCGGTGTGAATGCCGATACCGGGTCCATTGATCGGCCTGTAGAAGAGTTGACAGCCGCACGTAGCACAAAACTGACGTTCACATTCCGGCGACGATCGATAGAACGACGGCCTGCCCCGCAGCAGCGTGAAGCCGGAATCGGGTAGAAACGCCCACGCTAAAAGTGGCGCGCCGCTGGTTCGGCGACAGATCGAGCAATGGCAGATCCCGGTGTCTTCCACCGCGGTCGAGTCGGCTTCATAGCGAATCCCCCCGCAATGGCAGCCACCCAACGCCATCAAAATTTCGCCGAAACGGCAAGCGAGCCGTATTCGTGAATGCCACCAACCTGCCCCACGTAGCGACGCGTCTGAAATACCTGCGTGTAGCTGAAACGAATACCGCGCCAGATCACAGCGACCCCGGCATCCACTTGGCCAACGGCGCGAAACGGATCGACCGACCGGCTCGCTTGAAAATCAGCCCCCTGCAAAAATTCGTCATGCCCGATCAACTTTCCTGCTACCCCTCCGTACACATACCACACGATTGACCGCGATGCCCTGAAGGCATCGGAACCTGAGGGGCCTGGACGCAGCAGAGGGGCACCGAAATCGGAATTCAGCCCTTCACCGAGGCGAAAAGTAATCCCCGGTTCAACATAAATCTCTGTGGTTCCCAGCATGCCAGACAATTGTGGCAAAGCGTCTACTTGCAGCCCGTCATTGAATCGGGCGAGCCCGATTCGCCAGATGCGCGCCGCCATTAAATCGAAAGCCGGTTCCGAGGGCAGCTGATAAGCCCAACCATGGGTTCCACTTTGGCCGATGACCGCGTGAAAGCCATTCTGGACGATCTCAGCGCCGGCATCACGCCCAATCACACCGACGTCAGCGCCAAGTATGGTGCGAGTTGTATCAGTGTCCTGTATCAATTCGAAGGTGCCGAGTAATGAACCAGCGTAAGGCTCCTCATTAACAGGCGGGTTGATTGCCTGTGTCGTATTGGGGGTGAAAATTTTTTGAGTGAGGCCTATGCTGATCCTCTGGACACCGTCGCCCAGGAGATCGCGACCAAAATCGGCGACTACGTCGGGTACATTCCCTGCCTGCGATGTCCAGCCGATGTGTAAACCGTTGACGTAGTATCGATCGGTGAGGCTTTGGGTGCTGATCGATGCGTTTTCATCCTGGATCGTCCAGGTTCCAGTTGGAAATCCGCTGCTTTCCTGCGCAAAGGCCGGAATCGCATAGAAAAGCGGGGCAGTGCAGAGGGCAATCAAAGCCAGATTTTTGTTCATGGAAGACGTCCTGAGTTCGTAACATCGGACGCCAGTCGCCCGAAACGCAGATCAACACACCTAGATGTATGGCGTTCAAGGCCCGTGAAGCAAGATGGCTGTGAGGATTTTGCCACAGTGCCATCAAAATCATATCGCATGTCGCATAGAGCCTATGTTCGGAAAATCCGTTTCAAAACGCTGAACGTGGATTATGTCGCAGTCCGTCGTTGAAGTTAGCAACCGAGCGATGATGGGCTCTGGATATTCATATTTTAGGCAATGATGATGAAGCGGCTTATGTTAGCAGGAAGTCTCGTCACCAGTATCGTGATTGCCCTGTCATACGGCACAGCGAGAGCAGAGGTGCGGTCACCGATCGGTGACTGGCTGACAGGGCAGGGCGGCGCAGTAGTGAGAATTTCACCCTGCAGCAATGGTGCTGGTCTGTGTGGCCGCATCGTTGGCTTGATGCTTGATGCCGGCGTGCCGGAGCCTGCTGACTACCGCGGTCGACCGCAATGTGGGTTCGAGTTGATCCGGCCGTCTGAACAGCAAGGTGAATTATGGCGCGGCGGTATCGTCGATCCCCGCAATGGTGATCGCTATCACGCGGAATTCCACGTGACCCGCATGGGCGAGCTCGCGTTGCGCGGCTACATCGGTTTGCCGATTTTCGGTCAGACCCAACACTGGCTGCGCTATCAGGGCCGGGTACCGCGGTCTTGTCGCATCAATCAGGCCCAAATGGCGCAGTCCGTCTTGCCAGATCAGGTTAACGCCGATCAGCGCGACTGAATTCGTAATCTGTAGTAGTCCGCCGCGCTCATCGCCCCCGCCGCCAACCCCTCCGTGCCAATGACGATGAGACACGAACCCCCTGGGAAATTACACTTGA
>NZ_JBMFGY010000170.1:0-5251 GCF_049977125.1 Acidiphilium sp.
GCACCCATCGCGTTCTGAACAGAACGACCTACGCCCGCCAGCTCCCCGCCGATGCCGTCTACATCGGACGCGGGTCGAAATGGGGAAACCCCTTTGTCGTCGGCCGCGATGGGAGCCGCGAGGACGTCATCGCCAAGCATGAGCACTGGCTCTCCCGCCAAAATGACCTCTTGCGCCAGATCGACGAACTCAAAAGCCGTGACCTCATATGTCACTGCTCACCCCTCCCCTGCCATGGCCTCATCCTCTTGAAACTGGCTAATGCCAGCCGAGACGACCGGATCGCATGGTGGAAGCAAATGCGGGTTGCCCACTGACAGCACCACGGGGCGGCACCAGCCGCCCCGCTCTCACGCAGACCAACACGGGATACGAGCGGCCTCTCCACCGCCCGACTCCGTTCATCAGTAAAGCCAATCTTCTCGCCACCCTACCGTGAGCAGCGCGCAAAAGCGCGCGATGCGGGGCCACCGGGCTTCGCCCGATATGCCCCGGCACCCCCGCGCCTGGCGGCGCGGTGAGGCTGGATCCACGAGAGTCCGGATCAACCCGCCAATCATGACGCTCAGCCGTTGAAGACGGGTTGACCGCCAACGCCACCCATCCGCTGGTTCATCACGGTGTAAAAATCACCTACCGTCATGCCCTGCAAGTTGTTGTTCGAGATATCAACCGCCGGAACGACGCTGGCCAAGGATTGATCAAGATTTGTCGCCTGCGCCAGCTTATCCCCATACACGGGTCCGAACACATAGGCCCCATACATTTGGTCGATCGTCGGCGGTGAACCTGTAGCGGCCTCAACACTATTCGCATACGAAACCATCGTATCCGCCGCCACCACAGCCTCATCCTGCGGATTCGACATGTCCGCCAGCGTGTAGGGCAGGCCGTATTGCCGACAAGTCGTCGTCCACGTGCCACTCTCAACCTGCCATGGACCAAACGCAGACGTCTGGCCCCCGATGTCAGCGATGTTCTGGAAATGGCTCTCGACCGCCGCGATTGCCGCCATGGTCGTCGGATTCAGCCCTTCCGCCTGCGCGGCCGCAAGCGCCGCCTGACCGTAAGGTGTCGCCATCAGCTCTGCCATCACATCGCTACTTGATGAACCAGACCCGGATCCGAGTCCCGAACCGGTCCCAGTCCCAGTCCCACTCCCGGTCCCCGTAGGCAAAGGTGGACTCGAAGGGGCCGAAAAGGCCGGTATCCCCGGAAACTGGAATACCGGAACAACCTCAGCCGGGGCTTGCGGCATCGGTGCCACACCCTGCGCGGACGCCAAATGAAAAACACTCAATCCGCACAATATAAAGCCAGCCCCGCATAGCAGTCGCAAGTTACTCGATTGGCTTTTCATGACGGGTCCTCACTTCATGTAAAGCGCGACAACGCCATTCGCTTGGACCCCCTGCACTTGGCAAGTAGTCGACGGAGCCAACTTGTCGTAGAACGGCTTAATGTTCTTAACCGGGACATAGCCGATCAGGTTCTTGTTTACGAGTACTTTGCCGAAGCCGTTAACGTATGCACCACCCACCGCTGCCCACCCGGAAGACCTCGCAACGACGCGCGATTTCGTGGATGGTCGAGCGTAGATCGGATCGAACGACTTGATATCCTTGCAGACCCATATCCCCTTAATCGGATAAACCTTCGGGTTTGGCATCTGCGCAATCGGCCCAGAATGCGACAGGTTGAGCGGGGCGGCTTGCAACCGCTGATCCGACTCTTTCTGCAGCTGCTCCAGTTGTCGCCGGGACATCACCTGCCCCGGCTGCGGTGGAACCTGACCGTAAGCGCACCCGGCACTCACGATGATCGCCGCAATCGCGGCGCTGAAACCTAGCCTGCCCATCACTTTTACTCCCTTGCTGGATTGGACCACCCTGTTTTTTCAGACGCTATCGCCAGTGCAAAGCCTAATATCGCATCCCCCCGTATTTCGGTTTCTGCTTGATATTCGCTTCAACTTGATGGACGAGTGCCACCGAAACCGGCCACCGCCCATCAGAAAAATCACGCAGCGGACAATAAATCCGGTTGTTCTTCCCAACCGCCTGATTACGCACGCACCGCGCCATCCCGTTGTCGAGGATGTGCGCCGCGTTCGCATTCCGGCTCGAAAAGATCGCACTCACGAAATACAGGGCAATGAGACCCCCGACCGCCGACGCCGCAATCACCCACGAACGCTTAATCTTGAACTCGCGCCGGGGCGGCGGTTGCGTCATCTTTCGTATCGCATCGGCTAGCTGCGACACGAGCGTCCTAATAGCCTGGTTCACCGCCCGATCCGCGCCGAGCAGATTGCCGTTCTCGTAATCCCCGTGAAGCGTGTCGATGAACCGGCGAAAGACGAGGATAGACTCATACATCTTCGCGGACTCCTCGCGCATCTCGCGGACCACCGTGTGGCCACCGAGTTCGATCTCAGCCACCCGTTCCGCAAATGCCCGATAGAGCAATTCAAGCGACCTCAGAACTTGGGCCTGCGATTCGACAAACAAACCGGCCGGTTCATCAGCCCGGAAGCCCCAGTCTCCCGCCATTCGCTCCATGTCTGCGATAGATCGCTTCAAATCTTCGATCGGCCCTTGCAGATCGACACGACGGTGCCCTCCCGGCAGACTCCCCGGCACCTTCTCGATCCCGCTCATGATGCCTCCGCGATATCGCTCTCGGTTTCAACATAGGGAAGCCAGTCAGCCGGAATCCGGCTAAACATCGTATCGAGGCCTTCGGTCCACCACTTGTAGACTCGTGATACATCGAAGATCGAAAGCGGCGCGACCCCAGCTGGTGTCTTTCGGTCAGATGCGTCACGAAACGTCAGACCGCGCTCCAGCACGGCATCGAGACACCTCAACTGGGGCAACATCGTAACAGCTGCTCCCTTCGCCATCGCCTCAATGATCGGCGGCGAGGCGAAAAGCGGCTCGAAGGCTTTCAACGGCGAGGTGTCGCCCCGAATCAGGCCCCCGTTCATGACGAACAGCATCTCGACCTTCCCGCCGTTACCGTTCACGCCGCTCCCCAGCAGCGACGCATCGAAATGATCAATATCGGCGACGATCGGACCGAGCAGTTGGGCGATCACCACCCTCACACCCATGGTCTCGGCGATGGTGCTCAGATCGAGATCATGCAGCATTGTCTGGAGGACGAGATCGCCACCGCCGACGTCCAGCAGCACATCGTGACGGCTCGCACTCTGCTCTTCGATCGCACGCTCCAGCCATCCCCGGCGATCATCGATTCCCGAATAGCCGGGACGACGGACGTCGGGAAAGAACGCATCGATGCTGCCAGACTCGCCATGAGGATCCACGTTCCAGATTTCGAGCCTCGCACCACGCTCTCGAAACCGCTGTCCCACGATGTTGAGAAAGGTTGTTTTCCCGACCCGACCGCGACCAACCGCGACAATCAGGACAGGAAGCCGCGATTTCACCGTTGAAGATTTTTCAACGGAAATCGCCTCATTTTTTGGCCCAGCCATAATCCAATCTCCTTGTTTTACAACGCGCTAATCGCGTCGCTTGGAGATCAGACCAACCGCTATCGCCAGTGCGAAGCGTTTTCAGAAGCTAAAGAAACTAACTATCTTCACTTTCTTGTGATATCCTGGCTGCGATCCGGCGGGCGGCATCCGTTGTTTTACCCCGACTACGATAATCCGCATTGACGAGGTCCGTTAGCACCGCCTTCATTCTTTGCGCAGCCACCGGGCCTAAAACCCCGGTCTGTCCGCCAGACGCCACGCTCACTTGACTTGGACGCACTTCGCGCGCGGGAACACTCACCTCGATGGCTTCAGAGACCTCGCTCGCCACATCTGCCTTGGCACGGACTTCATGCCAGATCGCCGCAGCCAAGCCCGGAGAAATTGGCTTCCCTGTCGCATCCCGGAAATTAAGCGCTTTGACCTCCGGCAGCTCCAGAAAGCGCTGCCAGCTGATCCGAAACCCACCAGAAGCCGCCTGAATCGCGTCCCGATTGACCATCAGAAATTTCCGAAACTCTGACACCCTTGTGATAGACTGGAGCGCTCCCAGAGTCAGCCGCTTGGCAACGATGCTTGATGAACGATTGATCGATCTTTCTGTCACTACGCCCCCGGTTTCTTTGCTCGCCTTCGGCTCGCGACATCGCGCCTGACTTTGTACCAGACCCGCGATGCCGCAGCAGGAGTAATTATACCACCGTTTTTAGTTCTGAACTCGCGCTCACATATTTCCGGAATATTCATGAAAGCAGTCCAGTCTATTTTATATCCGCCAGATGCCTCTACGATTAGATCATGATTGTCGGTCAGAAACGTGCGAAAATCCGAGAGCGCTGATATCTGGCTGCGGAGATGTTCGGCAGACAATGCGGCACTGCGAACGACTGTATTATTAGCACTTCTAGCTTTGCTGGTTCTCTGATCCATTGACTATATTTCCGGATAGAAGCGGAATGTTCCTCGATCTTAGCCTTGTTCAGGCTAGCATAGACTAGCTAAGGCTTTCAACCCTGATACTCCTTTGTTCTCCCATGATTCTCCCCTTTTCTTAGTGTTGCTAGGCCCATCCCTTTTTTCCTCATACACCAATGCACCCTCGCCGGGCGCGAAGTGATCAGTAAAACCGATCGATCACATCTCGCGGCAACGTGAGCTTTTAGAGGGGGCTTCCGGGCCGGGAGATCGCCACGCCAGTAACCCCCCTCACCTCCGATTCCATCGCGCGTTTGTGATCGATTTTGCCCGTCCAAGGTCGATTTTGCGATATGGACTTGCAATAGCGCTCTGCACGCTCCGTCCCGACCCGCACGGGTTTTCCGCCAGAATGCCGATCCGCAGTGGGTCGGTGAAACAGCGGAAAGTGAATGATTTCAACGCATAGGAGCGTACAATGCGAAGGGATAAAGCCCAATCAGGGGCACCCGAACCGGCCCTCGAGCCGGTGGACTTCATTTATGAGAACCATAAGATCCGCGCTTTCGATGACGGGGAGAAGATCTGGTTGATCGCTGACGACCTCGCTGTTGTCCTCGGATACTCCCAAGCCGACCGACTCACTCGGGTGATCGACGATGATGAAAAGGGTACTCATACTGTGAGGACCCTTGGTGGTCCCCAAGAACTGCTCACTGTCTCGGAAAGCGGCTGCTATCATGCCATCTTCAAGAGCCGGAAGCCCGGTGCCCAAAAATTCCGGCGCTGGATCACCGAGACAGTCATTCCCGAGATCGCCCGGACGGGGCG
>NZ_JBMFGY010000171.1:0-2869 GCF_049977125.1 Acidiphilium sp.
GCCGCCCACCCCGCACTACCACCCCACCGACATCGCCTTCCTGGTCTACACCTCCGGCACCACCGGCGTGCCCAAGGGGGCGATGAACACCCACGGCAACGTCACCTTCAACGCCCAGACCTATCGCGACTGGATCGAACTCGCCGAAGGCGCCCCCATCCTCGGCATCGCCCCGCTGTTTCACATCACCGGCCTGATCGGCCATGTCGCCGCTGGCTTCATCACCGCCGCCCCGCTCGTCCTGTCCTACCGTTTCGAACCCGGCGTCATGCTCGATGCCATCGCCGAACACCGTCCCGCCTTCACCATCGGCGCCATCACCGCCTTCATCGCCCTGATGAACCACCCCAACGCCACCCCCGAAAAACTCGCCTCGCTGACCAAAATCTACTCCGGCGGCGCGCCCATCCCGCCCAGCGTGGTCACCGCGTTCCGCGCAAAATTCGGCCCCTATATCCACAACGGCTACGGCCTCACCGAAACCAACTCGCCCACCCATGTCGTGCCGCTCTCGCGTGAAGCCCCGGTCGATCCCGAATCCGGCGCGCTCGCGATCGGCGTGCCGGTCTACGACACGATCTCCTGGATCTGCGATGACGCAGGCAACCCGCTGCCCCAGGGTGAAATCGGCGAAATCGTCACCCAAGGCCCGATGGTCGTGCCCGGCTACTGGAACAAACCCGACAAAACCGCCGAAGCCATCCGCAACGCCCGCTTCCATACCGGCGATGTCGGCTTCATGGACCAGCACGGCTGGTTCTATCTGGTCGATCGCAAGAAGGACATGATCAACGCCGCCGGCTACAAGGTCTGGCCCCGCGAAGTCGAAGACGTGCTCTACACCCACCCCGCCGTCCGCGAAGCCGCCGTCATCGGCATCCCCGACCCCTACCGCGGCGAAACCGTCAAAGCCGTGATCAGCCTCAAACCCGACACCGCCACCACGCCGGACGACATCATCGCCTTCTGCAAAACCCGCATGGCCGCCTATAAATACCCCCGCACCGTCGAAATCATCCCCGACCTGCCCAAAACCGTCACCGGCAAAATCCTCCGCCGCGAATTGCGCGGCTAACCGCCCAACCTGCTATCGCCGCGCGAAAAAATCGCAATACCCATCGGGGCCAACCGGGCCGGTGATCAGCTGGCACGAACCAGGCCGCGCAGGATCGGCCGGATTGGGCAGAAAAAACTGGCAGCCGGCGCAATCGATTCCGCCGGGGCCAGGATGGTCGGTATAATGCGCATCAGCCGGGGAGGCGGGATTATCGGCCCGCAGCATCCTCGTCGAGGCAAGCCAGACAAAGCCGCCCAGCCCGAGAGTAACGCGCCGCCGCTTGATCATCCCAAATCGTCACAAATTGGCGACGGCGTGTTGCCTGGCCAGAAACCACGCATCGACCGCCGTCTTCATCGATCCGGCGATCCGCTCGCGAAACGCGTTGGTCCGCAACGCCGCCTCATCCTGCGGATTGGACAGGAAGGCGGTTTCAACCAGAACACTCGGAATCGCCGAGGATTGCAGCACGGCGAACGTCGCGTGGCGGGCCGGATTCTGCAACATATCGACCTCCCTCGCCAGCGATCCAACCATTTTCTGCTGCAACAGCAGCGATTCGATCTTGGTGCTATGCGCCATCAGGCTGAACAAAATCTTGGCGACCTGCGGCGACACGCCCCGGAAATTCGGGTTGGAAATCCGCTCGACACTGTTCTCCGACCGCGCGATGCTGGCAGCCAGACCATCCGAGGCATGGTTCGAGAACGTATAAACACTCGCCCCCCGCACCACGGTATTCGGCGCCACCGAATTGGCATGCATCGACACGAACAGCGCCGCCTTGTGCTTCTCCGCAATATCCACCCTGGTCTGCAACGGGATGAACACATCCCGCGCCCGCGTCATCACCACCTCATAGCCGCCGCGCTGCAACGCGTGGCGCAAATCCCACGCCGCGGCGAGGGCGATGTCCTTCTCATATAAATTGCCCGAGCCGATGCAGCCCGGATCGCGCCCGCCATGGCCGGGGTCGATCACCACGAGCCGGTTGGCCGTCGCCTCCCGATAGGCGGCCGGGGTCAGCAACGCGGCCCGGTCGCGCCCGGCGGCGCGGGCAAGGGCCGAGCGCATCCAGACCGGCAAAGCGATCGTCGCCTTAACCCCGGCATCGAGCAGAAACCGCCGTGAGAAACCCATTGCCACCCTCCGTCCGCCGCGGCGGAACGATTTAATGTTCCAGGTCGATGTGCCACCAAACTGTCAGCAAAGCACGTTAAAACATTGAGATTAACGGGGAGTTGATCGAACCCGCCGCCGCCGCCGATCCCGCGCGCCCGCCCCGGCGCGTCCACCGCCGCGCCGCGTCTTGCACGAAGCCGCCCGCGCGGCATATCGAAGGGTAACAAAGGATGGACACGACATGCGCGGACGATTTGGGCTGTATTTCGCAACATTGATCACCTACCTCCTGCTCGATCTGGTCTGGCTGACCCTGACCGGCGATGCGATCTACCGCAGCACGCTGGGCGCCATCCTGCTGCCATCGTTCAAGCCGGTGCCGGCGCTCGCCGTCTATGGGCTTCAGGTTCTGGGCTTGATGATCTTCGTGATGCCGCGCGCCCGCGCGAGCGGCCGGGTCATCACGGCATTGGGCTACGGCGCCGCGTTCGGCGTCTTCACCTATGGTCTCTACGATCTGACCAATCTGGCGACCATGCAGCACTGGACCCCCAGCCTCACCGCGATCGACATCACCTGGGGCGGCGTGGTCTCCGGCCTGTCCTCGGCGATCGGCTGGTCAATCGCGGGGCGCTTCACCCGCCAGCGCATCTTCACCTGAACCCCACGCGCCAAACCCCACCCGGCGAA
>NZ_JBMFGY010000171.1:2969-5219 GCF_049977125.1 Acidiphilium sp.
TGGGGCCGCTCGAACGCATCCTTGCCGTCGAAACGCTGCAATTTCTCGACATGCATCCACGAATGAACCTGACCAATCCGACCGACCAGATCAGCAATCCCCTGCGGCGGATTGCCCTCGGCCGGCGCATTCAACATGAAACGACAATCGAAATGATCGACCAGAAACGTCTGACCCCCCGTCGAAGGCCAGACCTGAACCCCACGATTCGAAATGGAGTCGAGCCGCAACACACTGCCCGAAGCAATCTTCATGAGCGATTCACCCAGCGCGGCCGCCGAAAGATCCGTCTCGATGAACACATCAACCCCAATCAACTCACGCGTCGCCGGTTCGGTATGCGCGGTCAGATCAGGCCAGGGCGTCAAATGCAGCGGTTGATAATGACGCGATGGCAAATTGCTGCTCCGCCCCAGATTCTCGATCACCTGCCCCACGAATTTCTCCGTGCCCACCCCATGACCCCGCGGCGATAAATCACCCGTCAAATTGATCCCCTCGGCAAGCGTGATGAACAGCGCCTGCTCAACAATCTCGGCCGTCTCGAACGCGCCAATATGACGCAACATCATAATGGCGGCCGAAAGCAACGCCGTCGGATTGGCCAGCCCCTTGCCGGCAATCTGCGGCGCCGAGCCATGAACCGCCTCGAAAATCGCCGCCCGGTCCCCCAGATTGGCACTCGGCGCAATGCCAAGCCCCCCAACCAACCCCGCCGCAAGATCGGAAATAATATCGCCGTTCATGTTCGACGTCACAATGACGTCGAATTGCTCAGGCGCAATCACCAGCTGATGCGCACAATTATCGATAATGACATGGTTCTGCGCAATCGTCGGATAATCCGGCCCAACCGCCTCAAACACCCGCTTCATCATGCCCTCGGTGAGCTTCATGATGTTCGCCTTGGTCGCACACGTCACCGTCTTGCGATCCTCAGCCAGCGCCAAACCAAACGCGGCACGAATAATCCGCTCACACCCCGGCCGCGTCATCAGCTTCAAACACTGCGCAACATCCGGAGTCTGCATATGCTCAATACCAGCATAAACATCCTCCACATTCTCGCGCACAATCACCATGTCAATGCCACGCCCGGTAAACGGCGTCTTGATGCCCGGAAGCTCACGCACCGGCCGGATATTGGCATAAAGCTCGAAATGCTTGCGTAACGTCACATTGGCCGACTTCGCGCCATAACCCACCGGCGTCTCCAACGGCCCCTTCAACGCCAACCCGTTCGCCGCAATCGAATCAAGCGTCTCGCGCGGCGCCCCCGACGGAATCCCCTTCTTGAACACCGCCGCCCCAGCCTCGGCCACCTCCCACTCGATCGGCGCACCCGCCGCCTCAAAAATCCGCCGCGTCGCGTCAAATACCTCAGGACCAATGCCATCGCCTGGCATCGCCGTAACACGGGTCTTGGTGGTGCGCACGTCCGTCATCGGAACTCCCCTGTTTGTGCAGTGCAACCGACTATACGACGCACGACAAACCCACGCTACCATAAGCGACAAAACAACCCGGACCCAGATGAAGGAAGATGTTCTTTTTTGAAAAAAAGAACCAAAAAACTTTTGTTCCTCTGGTCTCTACCGGTGAAACCACCGGCGGCTATCAACAAAAATCATCGTCGTCTGGTCGATAGCGTTGAAACCACCGATAATCCAAATAAAACGTTTTTTTATTCTGATTCTTACCGTTGAAACCAACGAGGACCAGAACCAGCAACCGCTTAAGTTCGGTCCCTACTGTTAAAACTACCCGGAATCAGAATAAAAAATTTACGTTCCGCTGGTTTCCACCGCTGAAACCACCGCGAACCAGAATCAAAATTTCCCTTTCGATCCGGTCCCCACCGCTGAAATCCCCGAAAACCAGACTGAAAATTCTCTTTCCCTCTGGTTCCCGCCGTTGAGACCACCGAGAACCAGAATAAAATGCTTTCTTTTATTCTGGCTCCTACCGTTGAATTACCCAGAAACCAGATCAAAAATTTTCTTTTAATCTGTTTCCCACCGCCGAAACCACCGCGAACCAGATCAATCGTTTTCTTTTCATCTGCTCCGTACCGGTGAAACCGTCGGAAACCAGATCAAAAATCTCTTTTCATTTGGCCCCCATCGTCCCCACCACCGCGCCCCAGACTCAAAAAAGTTTTTTGCTCCTTTTTTTCAAAAAAGGAGACTTCTCCTTGCCTTGCCTTGCCTTGCCTTGCCTTGCCTTGCCTTGCCTTGCCTTGCCTTGCCT
>NZ_JBMFGY010000172.1:0-5150 GCF_049977125.1 Acidiphilium sp.
CTGCCCTGAGACTCAGGAGGGTGATGCAGATGAAAATTCTCGAAATTCGACAGGCGACCATGTCTCCCGAAATCGGAGTGCCGGCTCTCGGACGACTGCCGAATGTGGATTTTCAGGCGGCGATGCGGGTGGCAGCGCCGGGCGTTTGGTCGTTGGTCAGGTTGATGCTCGCTGCCGGCCGACTAAACCGTGGGCCCGGCGGTCTCTCGCCAGCGGAGTATTTCTGCCATCGGCTCTGGGATCCGCGGTTCGGACGGGGTGACCTTCAGCGTTTCGTTGGGCTATCCGGCCAGGGACGCATTCATGCAGCCTGCTGCGATATCGCGTGGAAGGCGATCGCCGACGACAAGATCGTCTCCACGGCGATGCTCGAAGCCGCGGACGTGCAAGCGCTGCCCGAAAACCTTGCCATCGTACATCCGCACCGCTGGCTGGATGGCGTGTATGCGATCCGGTCGTCCGAAGATCTCCGCCAATTGCTCCGCTCGCCCGTCTCGTATCCGCTGGTAGCCAAGCCCATCGACGGTGTTTTCAGCGTGGGTGTGATCAACGCGGTATCTGTCGATCCTGCGGCGGACATGATGCAGTCGGTGAACGGCGCAACATCGGCGGTTTCCGAGGTTGCTGAGCGGATCATGGCGCATCCGGGGGGGTATCTGATCCAACGGGCGCTGCAACCAGACATTTCGATCGCCTCGATGTCCGGCGGCCGACTTTGCAGCGTCCGTGTGCTCGTGCTGCTGACCGGGGCCGGTCCGGTCATCCACCGCGCCGCGCTCAAGATCCCGCTCTCCGGCAATGTCGCGGACAATTACTGGCGGCCGGGTAACCGGCTGGGTGCGATCGAGTTGGCGTCAGGGCAGGTGATCCGGGTCGTCACGGGGACCACGCAATCTCTCCGCCGGGATCCGGTTCATCCCGAAACCGGCGCGCGGATCGAGGGCGTGACGATCCCGGAGTGGTCCAGGTTATGCGATCTCGTCTCGAGGGTGGCACCGTTGTTTCCAGGTATTCGGACCCAGTCCTGGGACGTTGCCCTGACCGATCGGGGGCCAGTGTTGCTCGAGATCAACTGGGGCGGTGATCTGCACCTGCATCAGTTTGCCCACGGCGAGGGAATTCTTGACCCGATTTTCTGTGACCATCTCCGTGAATGCGGGTATCGTGGGACGCTGCCGGCGCGGGAGTAAAATCGTCAGATGCTGTTCGTGGCACCGAAAGGGCAAGTAGAGCCGGCGATACCGCTGACGGCGGAGGAGGAGCGTCTCCTGCGCCGCGCATTCGGTCGCTATGCCGACCCCACGGCCCGCCCGGCGGCTTCCAGCGTGGTCCGCCGCTGGCAGCTGGATGGTTCCGGTCACTGGATCCTCTGCGATTGTGTCGGCCCGCTCATCGAGGGCACTAATCCCCCGGCGCTGGTGCCGGTGGCGGAGACGCATCTACGGCGGCACGTCCATGGCGCATGGCCGGCCCATGCGGCCGATTGCGATTTCTTCCGCGATCCGGAGGAACAGCAGGATCTGACTGCGAGCTATCGCCGCGTGGATCGGGAGCGACCCGTAATCCGCGGGTTTGGCAGCGACGATCGACCTATCCGTGCCGTGACATCAGGTTTCAGTCATGCCGAGGAGCGTCCACCGCTGGCTCGCCTGTTGATGCGTCTGATGGACGATGCGGGTTTGACCAGGATTCCCCCGTCACGACTCCCGATCGGTGTCCCGGACCAGTATCGCCAGCTGCGTGATGCCGCGCGAAAGACGGTTCTCGCGGGCAAGGTGCGGGTTGGATCCTGGCTCGAGACGTTCGTGCCGCATTACAAGGATTTCTGCGGGCGCATCGAGACGGTTGCCCCGGAGAAATTTCCGGGCTCGCGGCCGCATGGTCTGTTGATCGGCATCGCGCAGACTGTGAGCGAGGGCATTGTCACCTTTCGAGGCGACGTGAGCATCGATGTGATGGGGCGGATTGCCGTGTTCGGCGAGCGGGAAGGGCATGGGCGGTTTCAGAGCGAAGACGAGCGACGTCCGCCGTATCTCGTGGCGGGGTTGGTGGCACGCCCCGCACCGGACGCGCCGGCGGGACTGCTGCGGATCTATGCCCATCCAGTTCTGTCGGCGGGCCGGCTGCTGCTCGTGGACAGCGATTATGAACGCCGCACGGCCCGTCGTCTGATGTCGGCCCAGATCTGGTTACTCAAGGCGCGCAACATCCTCATGACCATCAGCAAGCCGCAGTTCGATATCGGCGGATCAGCGGCAACCGATGGGGAAGCTGCGGAAGTCGACGCGAGGGAAGTCGATATTCCAGCGGGCCCGCCGCTGATCCCTGATTTCGTGGTGAAGGCGCGGAAGGCGAACGGGGTCACCGCGACGGTCATTGTCGAGACCATGGGTTATGACGATCATCGCTATGTCGAACGAAAATCCCGTCTTCACCCGCTGATGCGAGCGGCGCTGGGCGACGCGCCGCTCGTCATTCACCAGTGTCACCGCGGTACGGGCGATCCGGATGATGTTGATCGGGAACTGGGCAGGCAGGTCCTGCGAGCGATTTTCGATCAACTCGACTGATATTTGCCGATCGCCGGTTGTCCGATCTCCTCAATATCACAGTATCGTGATACGCCGGGGACGCCGTATCGCTGCCCGTTTGCATCACGCGCGGGGAGACTGGAGGCATCCGAAGGAGGATTTGAGGATGCAGATGCGACGAGCAATGGGACTGATTGTGACGACGGCGCTGACCGGCACCCCGTGGATCGCGATGGCGACGACGGGGTCGCATTGTGCCGTCCTGCCATCGCAGATCGCGAATCCGGGAAAGGGGAGGGGGGTTGGCACCCTGGGTGAGATGGCGCTTCCGAAGCCAGTCCTGCCGCCGGGCAACACGCCCCACGCCCTGCTCTCGCCCGCAACTCTCGCGACTGCCGCGGCCCGGGGAAACGCGAGCATGGTGGATGGTGCCGCTCCTCCTTCCCTGACCGCGCCACCGTCCGCGCCCTTACCCCAGACGACGCTGCCGTCCGCCCCGGTGCCCCCGACTACGATATCGCCCGCTCAGATCAAGAAGTCGCCAGTGACGGTGCCCGCCGGTGCGGCCACCCGCGCGGGTCATGACTTCGAGGGTCCGGCGACGCTGCCGTTGAAGCCGATCGACGCCGCTGCGATCGCGGCGTCGCCTGTCCTGACCCGGCTCGCGTCGCATGGTGCGACGCTTTATGAGTTGGGGACCCGGCACGGGATGCGGGGGGTGTTCGCGCGGAATGGTCGGTATTTCCAGGTCTTCTATGTCACGCCTGACGGCAAGGCGGCGATCGCCGGCATGATGTGGAATGCAGCGGGTCGAAATGTCACGCTGCGGCAGGTTCGCCGGGTTCCCGATCTCGTACCACAGGTAAGGATCGGGGATGTCGGCAGCGATAAGGTGACACGTCATGTCGCCTATCGCGTCGGGCCGGCATCGACCGGGCAAACTGAACCGCCCGGGCAGACTACGCCGGCGTCACTACCGGGTGGCCTGCCCAAGGGCACACTGTTCCAGGCTCTGGCGATGTCCGATCATGGGACGATCGGGCAGGCCAGAGCACCGCGGGTCTGGATGCTGATGGATCCCCTCTGTTCCTATTCGATTGCGGCGATGCGCCGGCTGATGCCCGAGGTGGAGGCCGGCAAGCTGCGGGTCTCGGTGGTGCCGCTGTCGATCCTCGATTACGAGGATCACGGCATGAGCACGCCGGAGGCGAAGATCATGCTGAGCCAGCCGGCACGGCAGATGGCGGCTGACTGGATCGACCGGGGATTAGCCGGGGAGCAGGCTTCGCCCGGGGCGTCGGCGAAGCTCGCCTACAATATGTCGCTGGCGCGGGCGATCGACCTCAAGGGGACGCCGACCCTTTTGTGGCACGAGGCGAACGGAAGCGTGGGACGCAGCAACGGCTTACCGTCGCACCTGACCGACTTCATTGCTTCGATCCGGAAGCCCTCCTGATGAAGTCGCGTCGGACTGGCAAGTCTCGTGGGTCGGGCAAGCGGGCAGCGACTGTCAGCGGGCAGATGGAATTGCCGGGGATCAGCGATCCGCCGCGCGGGCGTCGTCTGAAGGCCCCCTCGGAAATCAGCGGATTTGGGCTGGCTACGACGCCGTCCGAGGCGGTGCCGGGGGAACCGCCGGGCGATCGTCACGCCTCGACGCCCAAGTCCCGGACATAGGTATTCGGCAGGATGGATATCTTGATCTGGCGGAAAGACGGAGAGTGGGATGGCGTATAGTGGCAACGGCCGTGATGACGGTGATGAACGTGATGACGATCGGGACGGAGAGCCGAATGAGGCGCAGAGTTTATTCCGGCGCGGCGCGCGGTTCCTCACCGGCCCTGGTGGGGTGTTTCCGAACCGCGAAATCCGCAAGGGCTGGAAGACGATCGGCGCGCTGCGTAAGGACATCAGGGTCAGGCGGGTGCAGCGGCGGAAGATCCGTCTGCGGGAGGACGGGACATTCGACCTCGAAGCGATGGCGTTCGATGCCGGGGTGAAAATCTACGAGATCGAGCGGCGCATGGCGAACCGTCAGATCCTGACCGCGCGCAACACGAAGATTTATCTTGGCCTGGGTTCGGGGCTTCTGGTGTTCTGGGCCTACGAGGTGATCAGCGGTGGCCCGATGATGGCGTCGATGATCCGGATGGCCGCGTTTCTGGCGGTGATCCTATGCCTCTACGTGGCGGCGTTCGCCAATGCCTTCAACAACTGGCAGATCCGGGTTCATCGGCTGGGATCGGTCGATGAATTCATCCGTCTCGAGGGCAGCTGGTGGCCGCACGAGGGATAGGCGGCCGCTGTCGATCGTAGAATTTCAATCGTCCCCGACAGCTTGGTCCAGGTCGAGCGTGCCCTGACTGTGGGCCTGTTCGATCCGCTGGCACGCGATATCGAAATATCGTGGATCGATTTCTATACCGATGAAGCGACGACCGATTATGGCGCAGGCGACGCCGGTGGTTCCTGAACCGAGGAAGGGATCGCATACGGTCTCGCCGGGATCGGAAGTCCAGTCGACCAGCCAGTCGAAATGCCGCTGAGCGCGGCTGCACGGATGGCCGTTGGGCGGCCGATGGACCGGCTGGACGAGGGGCCCGCGTCCGGGCACGAGGT
>NZ_JBMFGY010000173.1:0-5030 GCF_049977125.1 Acidiphilium sp.
ATCCCGGCCATAGGAAGACGTCTTGGCGTCCCCCAAAAGCGGACATTCGGTGCCGAATGGCCGCTTATCCGTGAGCCATGCAAAGGCCACATGTTTTGCGAGAATAGAAAACTTGGCCGGACAAGGTATTCAAAGGTAACGCTGAACCATTTTATTGCTGTTGATTAATTTAGAGCGACAGTTTCTCACCATTATTCAGGCCGCGATCAATCTTTCAATAATCGAGCGGACGTCTGAAGCTGCATAATTCCGTCCGCCAACCGCTTTGTAGGCAATGCGTCCCATTTTATCGATGAGGAACGTGGTCGGAATGCCCGCGACGTGAAACGCGTCTGCGACTTTACTATGTTGATCGAGCAGGATTGGAAAGGTTGGTGACGGCGTTAATTGACCAAGATACGCAAAGACAACGCTTTGCGTTTCGCCTTGATCCAGTGCCAGAATTTGAAGGTCCTTGTTCTTGATCGATTGATGCAGCCGTTCGATTGACGGCATTTCGGCGCGGCAAGGCGGGCACCAGGTGGCCCAGAAGTTCACCAGTACGACCGTGCCGCGGAATTGTTTCAGCGAATAGGTCGGACCGGCGACGCTGGGTAGTGTAAAGTCTGGTGCGGGCGGACGCGGTGCAAGGGCCGTGAGCGGGGCGTTCACCCCGGCAAGTGCCGACCCCGTAAGTGCGGCTCCCGCCGCAGCGGCGCCAAGTCCGATCAGTGTTGCGCGGCGGGTCCGTCGGATGAGTTCATTTGCCGTCGGCACATTGCAGGTGGTGAAGGGTTGCTGTGTGGGTGTGTCCATGGTCGGTCCAGTGATAAATCAGGTTGAAACGCGTGCCGGGTTTGAGTTTGATCGTCGTGAACCCTTCGCCCCAGTCGCCGGGTTGGAAAGTCTGCTGGGCAGGGAAAATTGTGAAGCCGTAATCGACTCCTTCTGCGCTCCAGATGCGCTGCCAGCCACGTTTGCTGCGCAGCCGATGTCGGGCGTGATCGGGGGTCACCGCCTGCCACGTGGCGACATTGTATGTGATTGATTCGTTGGCATTGTTGCGCGCGTCGGTGCCGAACACGCAGTAGCGGGCGATCCGATCGACGTTTGCTGACGACGCACCCATGCCTTCGTAGATCCCACGCACATTGTCGGGCGTCAGTTGCTGCAGGGAAAGGCTGAAACCGTCCTTCACATTCGTCCAGGTCATGAGACCCGATTTCGGATTACGATGGGAAATAGTTGCGGCATCCGCGTTCGAGGCAGGGCTGATACTGGCAAGCAGGGCGATGGTGATCCAGCCACGCTGGATGCAGCGCCTGGCCGGATCAGGATTTTTGATGGTGTGGTTGAACAAGTCGAACATCCTTTGCGATCCATAGCCCCGATATAACGACGAGCGCTGCGGTCAGCCACATCGCCGGCCGCACCTCATCGGCGAGTTGTGCGACACCGCCGAGCAGCAGCGCCCCGATTGCGTAACCGGTGTCGCGCCAGTAGCGATAGGTGCCCAAAGCCTTGCCGCGCAACAGAGGCGGGGTCAGGTCCGACATCGCGGCAATCAGGTTGGGGTAGAGCAGCGCCATGCCGAGCCCCATCACAGCCGCCGCAGGAAACCAGACGGCCGGCCCAGTGCCAACTGCTGTGATGGCAATACCCACGGCGAGCAGCATGAATCCCGTCACGATCGGTACTTTGCGACCGACGCGATCGGCAAGATGGCCAGTCCAGAGTTGTGATAGGCCCCAGACCATCGCGTACAGTCCAGTGATCAACCCGATCATGCCGAGTTTGAGCCCCGCCCGGCGGAAGAAGATCGGGAACAGAACCCAGACCAAAGTATCCGCGATCTTGTTCACCACCCCGCCCTGGCACAATGCGCTTGTTGCCTTGTCTCGGAACGAGACGCGCATAAAGACCGCACCCCAACCGGGCGGAGGCGCCGGTTCTGAAGGTTGCACGCTCTGCGCATGCTCCGGGCGAACCCAGGGCAGCGTATCGCGAAGCAAGATCGATAAAGCCAGTGCCGTCACGATGGTCGCCAAACCGAAGCCGAGCAAGGCAATCCGCGGCCCGTAGGCCAGGGACAGATCGGCCGCGACAAATCCTGCGATCCCAACGGCGACATAGCCGACCGCTTCATTGATTCCGACCGCCAAGCCGCGCTGATGGCTTGCTGCCAAATCGATCTGACTGGTCACGGTCATGGTCCAGGTGAAACCCTGGTTGATGCCGAGAAATACATTGGCCACGATGATCCACCACCAATTCGGAGCAAAGTAGATCAGCAGGGGGATCGGCAGACCGGCGAACCAGCCGGCGATGAGGACCGGTTTGCGGCCGTGGCGATCGGACAAAGTACCAGCTACGAGATTGAGCGCACCCTTCACCAAACCGAACGAAAGCACGAAGCTTGCAAGGAACAGGAACGCACCGGGTTTGACACCGAAATTCGCACTCATTGTGGGCAGGACGGCACGCTCCATGCCAATCATCAGGCCGACGAACAGCACCTGGGTTGCCTGGAGCACGAACTGACGCTGGTTCAGGCTGATCCCACGCCGAAAGTCTGATGCGCTCGTCGTGACTTGCGTTCTCCCCGTGCTCAAGGTCGTGGACCCCAACCGCTCTTGACGCGGCGTTTATCATGTTCAATCACTATATCAGTTGAATGATTGAGTGAAGTCGTCTCGATGTCAAGCCTCGGTCCGAAGCACAGGATATTTGCCCGCCTTGCCGATATCGCCCAGGCGATTGGTCATGCGAACCGACTGGATATTCTGGAACATCTCGCGCAGGGGGAACTGAGTGTCGAGGAATTAGCCGCTCGAACCGGCCTGTCGATCGCAAACGCCTCGCGGCATCTACAAATCCTGCGTAAGGTGCGTCTTGCCGAGCCGCGCCGGGCGGGAAAGCGCATGATCTATCACCTGGTGGGCGAGACGGATGTGGTTGTCCTGCTCAGCGCATTGGGGCGAATCGGTGAACGCAACAGCGCGGAAATCCAGCTCGTCATGGCGAATTATTTCGGTAAACGGGACGCACTTGAACCGCTGACACGCGCTGAGTTGCTGGCGCGGGTGGAGGCGGATGACGTGTTGCTTCTCGACGTTCGGCCGGAAGATGAATACGCGAAGGGCCATATACCTACGGCCATCAGTATTCCTCTCGCCGATCTCGAATCCCGGATGAAAAGCTTGCCGCGCGATCGATTGATCGTCGCCTATTGCCGCGGACCATATTGCGTTTTTTCGGTCGAAGCCGTCGCTCTTCTGCGGGCGCAGGGTTTCCAGGTCCGGCGCTTGGAAGATGGGTTACCCGAATGGCGAGCGGCCGGCTTAACGACTGAAACGTGAGCAGGCTCGGCGGTCAGGTTCGGGATGTAGATTCTAAGCGCTGGCCGTTCGTTGCTGAAAGCATTCGACAGACTGGCGACCTGACCCCCCAGTGACACCACATTTCTCCTGGCCATCCTGGCCATATGGAGGGAACAATGGTGCATTCAGAGTTTGATCCGGGGTTCAAGGACCGCCGTCCATGGAATGCAGGGCATAAGCCCGGCGCCAAGCGAGCGTTCAAGCCGCAGCAGGTGTGGGCAATTCGCTTCTGGCTCGATCACCATCAGCGTCTTCGCGACCGGGCGCTGTTCGATCTTGCTATCGATAGCAAGCTCCGCGGATGTGACGTCGTGAAAATCAAAATCGGTGATTTGGTCAGCGGTGGGCGCATCAAATCGCGTGCCATCGTCGTTCAACAGAAAACGGGCCGTCCCGTACAATTCGAGGTGCTCGAACCCGCACGCACCAGCCTGCTTGCTTGGTTGGAACGGCGTGGTGGGTCGCTGGACGAGTTCGTGTTTCCGAGCCGCATCGATCACAACGACCATTTGAGTACGCGCCAGTACGCGAGGCTGGTGGATGAATGGGTTGTGGGTATCGGTCTGCATCGGGAGGACTACGGGACGCACTCCTTAAGGCGGACCAAAGCCTCGATTATCTACAAGCAAAGCGGCAATCTCCGGGCCGTCCAGCTCTTGCTGGGCCACACCAAAATCGAGACGACAGTGAGATATCTGGGCGTTGACGTCGAGGACGCGCTGGCTCTTGCGGAGCATACCGAGGTGTGATTTCGGCTGAGCGCAAGTGGGCCAATCCGCAATGATCGCCACCTGCCCACAGGCGCGGGCAGGTGGTTCTGCTGTTTGCAACCCTCAGCCGGCCAGCCGAGGGATAGTTCAGACTTGCCAATTGATATCAACATCATGATGATGATATCATCATTGCTCTAACGACTGGAATGAAAAAATGCCCGCAGTCACCATCCGCAACATCTCAGAGGAAACGCATCGCGCTTTGCGAACGCGCGCGGCACAGCACGGCCGAAGCACGGAAGCTGAAATCCGTGACATTCTGGATGCGGCAGTTCGACCGGAGGGCAGGGTCAAGCTTGGATCGCTTCTCAATGCCATTGGCCGCGAGGCGGGGCTGTCGGAACAAGAGGTAGCGGCTCTGCACAACCGCGACAAAACCGCCGCCAATCCGATGAATTTTGAATGATCCTAATCGACACGAATGTCATTTCTGAGCCCTGGAAGCCGGAGCCGGATGCGCGAGTCCTCGCATGGATCGACTCTCAGGCGATCGAGACCCTTTATTTATCAGTGATCACGATCGTGGAACTCCGATTTGGCATCGCGTCCCTGCCGGTCGGCAGGCGCCGACAAGTGTTGCACGATCGGCTGGAGGGAGACGTATTACCTCTATTCGAGGGGCGAGTGGTGTCCTTCGATTTGCCGATTTCGGCGGTCTATGCCGAATTGATGGCGCGGGCGAGGAGCGCAGGGAAAGCAATTGGCGTCGCTGACGGGTATATTGCCGCCACGGCGGCCCGGAAAGGGTTCCTTGTGGCGACCCGCGACACCATTCCCTTCGAAGCCGCAGGTTTGACCGTGATTAATCCCTGGGATTTTATCTCCTGAGCGCGTCAACCACGGCGTTCCCACTTAATTTCAGATGCCCCGTAAGCCGCCGTTCGCTGACCGGAACCGG
>NZ_JBMFGY010000174.1:0-5016 GCF_049977125.1 Acidiphilium sp.
GCACGCCTAAAACGTTACGATTTCAGAACGAATGTGGCGAGCCGGGCAAGCAATGCCCATGACCCATCCGCCGCCGCGTCAACTCAATCGTCGATCGCTCTAGCCCTCAACACTCTCCCGCCGCAGCTCCAACTCCAGCCACTCCGCCTCCAGCACGCCCATCCGCTCATGCAGCCCCGCCAGCGCCGTCATATTCGCCTGAAACTGCTCGGGCTGTTTCGTGAACAACGCGGTATCCGCAAATGTCGCTTCGAGCGTATCGAGCTCGCCCTGCACCGCCGCAATCTCCGCGTTCAGCGCCTTCAACCGGTGCCGATCCTTGAACGAAAACGCGGCCTTCTCGCTCGCCCGCTTCGCCACCGGCCCCGCTTTGCGCACCGTCGCCACCTCGCGCACCCGCTCGCCCCGCTGCGCCAGCATGTCCGAATACCCGCCGGCATACTCCACCCAGCGCCCATCCCCTTCCGCCGCCAGGGTCGATGTCGCGATCCGGTCCAGAAAATCACGATCATGGCTGACCAGCAGAATCGTGCCGGCGTAATCGCTCAGCATGTCCTGCAAAATATCCAGCGTCTCCAAATCCAGATCATTGGTCGGCTCATCCAGGATCAGCAGATTCGACGGTTTCGCCAGAATCGCCGCCAGCAGCAACCGCCCGCGCTCACCGCCCGAAAGCGTGCCCACCGGCGTGCGCGCCTGCTCCGGCCGAAACAGAAAATCCTTCATATACCCGATCACATGGCGCGACTCCCCGCCCACCTCGACCAGATCGCTCTTGCCCCCGGTCAGCGTATCCGCCAGCGTCCGCGCCGGATCGAGTGCCGCGCGTTGCTGATCCAGCGTCGCCACCGCCAGATTGGTGCCGATCTTGATACGCCCCGCATCCGGCTGGTCCAGCCCGGTCAGCAACCGCAGCAGCGTGGTCTTGCCCGCCCCGTTCGGCCCGACAATCCCCAGCCGATCCCCGCGCAACACCCGCAGAGTCAAATCCCGAATGATCACCTGATCGCCGAAGGATTTATCGATCGCCTTGGCATCCATCACGATCTTGCCCGAAAGCGCGGCCGCACTGGCACTCACCTGCAATTCGCGCGTATCGCGCTTTTCCTCGCGCTTCTTCTCCCGCAGCCCGGCCAACTCCGCCACCCGCCGCACATTGCGCTTGCGCCGCGCGGTCACGCCATAGCGCATCCAGTCTTCCTCGCGCACAATCTCGCGGGCCAGCTTCTGCGCATCCCGCGCCTCCTGCTCGAACACCTCGTCACGCCAGGTCTCGAAATGCGCGAACCCCCGGTCGATCCGGCTGGTCCGCCCCCGATCCAGCCACACGATGCTGCGCGACACTTTCTCAAGCAACCGCCGGTCATGGCTGATCAGCACGATCCCCGCCCGCGACCCGCGCAACTCCGCCTCCAGCCATTCGATCGCCGGCAGGTCCAAATGATTGGTCGGCTCATCGAGCAACAGCACATCCGGCTGCGGTGCCAGCACCTTCGCAATCGCCGCCCGCCGCGCCTCGCCACCCGAAAGCCGCCCCGTAGTCTCCGCCCCGCTCAACCCCAGCTGATCCAGCAATCCCCGCGCCCGGTGCCCCTCGGTCGCGGCGTCCAGCCCGTCCATCACGTAATCGAGCACGGTCACAAACGCCGACAAATCCGGCTCCTGCGGCAAATACCGCAACGTCGCCCCCGGTTGCAGAAACCGCGAGCCGCCATCGGCGCTGATCATATCCGCCGCGATCTTCAACAAAGTCGACTTGCCCGATCCGTTCCGCCCGACCAGACAAATCCGCTCGCCCGCCCCCACGCCGATCTCCGCGCCATCGAGCAAAGGCGACGCGCCGAGCGAAAGCCGGATATTCTGTAACGCCAACAGGGGAGGGGCCATGGGCGCGTTGTGGCCATTCGCGGAGAGCAAGGCAAGGCAAGGGCAGCACTTCTTTTTTGAAAAAAAGAAGGGTGAGTTCAACCGGTCGACGCAACGTGATTGATTTCAGGGCGTTTTGGGGGATTTACGATGGCACGCACCGGTCGTCCTGGCTTATCGGCGGCACAAAAGAGGGAGCTTTGGAAAAGGTGGAAGGATGGGCAGTCGCTTAGCGACATCGGCCGTGCCCTTGGCAAACATGCTGGCTCTGTTTTTGGTGTGCTGAGCTAGGGGCGGGCTGGCGCCGGCGATCAGGACGCGATCTCGCCGTTCTTTAAGGGGTCCGAACACGAAAGTGCATTTTACGTACGCTAGAGCGATATGCGATTAAGTTGACGCGGCAGCGGCGACATAATCGCATATCGCTCGAAAAAACATAGAGCCAGAGCGTTAAGCTGAAAGCAAAACGCTCTAGACGTGAACGGATAAGGAACTCAGGCGACCAGGAGTGATGGCGGACGCCTGAGAGGCCGAAGTTCGCCAGGAACCGGTTGCCGCTGATCGTTCCAGACATAATCACCTGTGAGGCTGATATGCTCCCATCCGAGATGATGGCAGCGACCAACAGGTTGAGCCCGGAGGCTCGGAAGACCTGATTCTCGAATTGCCGGTCGCGCAGCTCGCCGAGGCGGTTGAAGAACAGCGCGCGGGCAAGCGCATTGCGGGCCTCGCCCTTATTCAGACCGGCATGAGCACGCCGGCGAAGATCGAGATTTCGAATCCAGTCCAAGGTGAACAGGGTCCGTTCCAGGCGGCCGACCTCGCGCAGGGCAATGGCAAGACCGTTCTGGCGTGGGAAAGCGGCCAAGCGGCGCAGCATTGCCGATGCGGTTGTCGTGCCGGCATGGATAGAAGTTCCCAACCGGAGAAGATCGTTCCAGTTGGCCTCGACATGGGCGATATCGAGCGTGCCGCCAACCATCGGTTCGAGCACGGGGTCCACGGTCATCCCCGGCAGGAGGTAGAGGCGGCGATCCTTGATGTCGCGCAGTCGCGGCGCGAAGCGGAGTCCAAAGAAAGGGCAGACCCCAAAAACGTGATCGGTCGCGTCTCCAGTATCCGTATAGTGCTCGCTGATCTGCAACCCGGTTTGGTGATAGAGAAGCCCGTCGAGCACATGGGGCGCCTCGCTGGCGGTCGCGGCGATGACCTTGGTGTGGAATGGGCCGAATTGGTCGGAGATATGGGTGTAGAATCCGACCCCAGGCTCATTGCCGTGGCGGGCATTGATGTCACCAATTCCAGCACCTTGGCCGCCCGCCTGAAAATATTGCCCATCGGATGACGAGGTCGTGCCATCGCCCCACAGCCGGGCGATCGGCAAAGCGCGATGTGCCTCGATCAGTCTGGTCAATGCGGCAGTGTAGGTTTCTTCCCGGACGTGCCAGTCATGAACCCAGGCGAGCTGGCGCAACGTAACGCCGCGACAGGTTTCAGCCATTCGTGTCAGCCCGAGATTGATGCCATCTGCAAGAACGGCCGCGAGTAAAACGTTACGGTCATCGGCCGATCGGCCATTCCGCTGATGGGTGAAGCAGGCCGAGAAGCCGGTCCAGGCATCGACTTCGAGCAGGAGGTCGGTGATCTTCACGCGGGGCACCAAGCTGTAGGCCGCGTCTCGCGCCGCTTCGGCCTTGTCCGGCATGTTGGCGCGCAGAGGGGAAATTTTCAGCTCGCCGTCCGTGATGGTGGCGTTGGGCAAACTGCCAGCCTTTGCCAAGCTGGTTACGACATCGAGATCCTGTTTCAGGACCCCTCCGCGCCCGGCAATATACGAGGTGAACACGGGATCGATGGCGAGGGGCAAGGGGCCGGCTGCTTTCATCGCATCGAAGGTCGGCTGCGGGATCAGGGTGGCTTCAAGGGCCTGATACTGGCGGCTACCCTCGACCCAGACATCGCCGGCGCGAAGTCGCTCCCGCAACTCTCAGATCGCACAGATTTCATAGGCGCGGCGATCGATCGCGCCTTGCCGGAAGACGAAGGACCGCCAGGATCGACGGATAAAGCCGGTCGGCACGGTGACTGGCAAAATTCGCTTGCCGGTGCGCCAAGCTTCGCGGATCAAGCCGATCGCTTTGAGGAGGCTCGCCGCACTCTCCGCCCCCTGAAACGAAACCGTCTCCAGCAGCGCCGGGACGAATTTCCGGATCGTTGCGTATCTCCCGAGCAATTCCGATCGACTGTCGGCTGCATCCGGTGCGGTCAGAGCGTGCGCTTCGGTGACACATTTGACGAAACGTGCCCAAGGGAGGTGCTGGGTGGTCATGCGCAACCCCTCATCGGCCATCCGCTCGAAGACGACCGCCGGCACAACGGGATCACGATCTTTATTCAATCCGATCCCCCGGACGAACCGGATTCGCTCGAGGATGGCGAGGACGTTCCGACCGGCCGGTGACTGGGGCGCGGTTCGCAACCAAGCGAGCGAGGTGATGTGACTTTCGGTCCGTCGTTGAAGCAGCGCATCGAGGGTTTGGCGCTGCGTGACAGTCAACGTATCGATCACCGCGCGATGGCTGATGCGTTCGGCTTCACTACGGGCTTAGTGAATGGCGCGTTCTATCTCGATTGGCGGCGGCAGAAGAATGCGCCGCTGCTGCAGTTCGTCCAAGGCAAGCGCTATTAGCCGACCCGGCCGCCGATCGATCTGGGCTGCCGGGTCAACCGCGCCACCAGTTCGCCAAAGGTAGCATCGCCGAAGGTGCGAAAGCCCAAAGCCGCCGTCAACTCGGCAAGATGCTTGCGGCGGGCCTCATCGCGCCGCCCATAAGCGGTAAAGGCGCTACGGCGAAGGCCGGGTTGCCGTGCGACAAACGCAATGACCGGCGCTGGCGGAATCTCTCCGGCGGCCAGCACGCGACCCGGGAAGCGAAGATAAAGCAGCAGCATCGCAAAGCCGAGCTGGGTCGTCTCGGTGCGCCTGCTGCGGATCAACGCCAGGTCTTCGCGGCTGAGCGTGAAATGGCGAACCAGGTCCCGCTCTTCGACGGGCGGCATGAGTAGCCGGTTCCATGCTTCCGCATTCAGCAGCCGACGTCGCGCCATCTGCGGCGGCTCCGGTTTTTTGGACAGGTGTTTAAGCTAAGG
>NZ_JBMFGY010000175.1:0-1559 GCF_049977125.1 Acidiphilium sp.
CCGACAATGCGATGCTCGACACGCTGTCGAACCTGCGCTGGAACCGGTTCCATACCATCGTCGTCCTGCTGTTCGGCCTCGGCTGGGCGCTCGATGCGTTCGAAGTGACGTTGATCGGCAACGTGCTGGGCGCGCTGCGTCAGCATTTCCACCTCGGCAGCAACGCGATGTCGTTCATTCTCGCCGCCTGGTTCGCCGGGTTGATGATCGGCGCATCCGGCTTCGGCATTTTGTCGGATCGCTACGGCAGGCGCCGGGTGTTTCTGGCGAGTCTGGTGCTGTACGGCGTCGCCACCTTGGCGACCGCGTTCGCACCCGATCTGGCATCGTTGCTGGTACTGCGGCTGATCGCGGGCATCGGCGTCGGTGCGGAATATTCCGCGATCAATGCGGCGATCGCGGAACTGGTGCCGAGCCGTTCGCGCGGCAAGGCCTCGGCGATCGTGTTGAATTTCTGGCCGGTCGGCAGTTTCATAGCCGCCCTGCTGGCCTGGCTGGTGTTATCGGCGCTACCGGCGGATATCGGCTGGCGCGTGGTGTTCGGCCTCGGCGGCGCCATCGCACTCTCGGCGGCATGGTTTCGCCGCTACCTGCCGGAAAGCCCGCGCTGGCTGATCGAGGCCGGCCGGCCGGACGATGCGCGGGCGATCATCGCCGGAATCGAAGCGGGGCTGACCAACCTGCCGCCGCCGGTCACCTCTCCCATCGCGCAGCTGGCGCGGCACGAAGCCAATCGTTTCCTGCAATTGCTGCGGCTCTATCCCGGACGGCTCGCGCTGGGTGCCGTGCTCGATTTCGCCGAGGCCTCGGGCTACTACGGGTTGTTCGCGTTTCTGCCGATCGTGGTGCTGCCGGCACTGCATCTACCGCCGGCGCGGCTGCCGCTGTTCTACCTGGCCGGCAGCGTCGGCGCGCTGATCGGCGGGCTGGCCGCGGCCGGGCTGCTCGACCGGCTGGGCCGGGGCTGGACCGTCGGTGGGTTCTATGGCGCGACCGCGCTCGGCCTGATCGGCTTCGCCGCGATCACCCATTTCGGCGCCGGCGCGATCATGCTCGGCTTTGCGCTGGTCAATCTGCTGGCGACCGGCAGTTGGATCGCCGCCTACCCGACGTTTTCGGAATTGTTCCCCACCGCGCTGCGCGCCACCGGCATCGGCGCCTCGGTCGCGATCGGGCGGATCGGCGCCGCGTTGTCCCCGTTCCTGGTCGGCTATGTCGGGGCGCGCAGCATGCCGGCGGCGCTGATCATGCTGGCGGGGTTCTGGGCGCTCGGCGCGGTTGCCATCCTGGTCTGGCGCCGGCGCGGCGGCATCGAAGCGCGCGGCCTGTCGCTGGAGCGCATCAGCGCTGAGCGCGTGGCCCATGTTTGACGCAATCCCGTCTGACGCGGTCACCCCGCCGCCGCTGCTCACGGCCGCAGGTCCGGTGCTGATCTTCGGCGGCAACTACAGCAATCTCCAGGCGAGTATCGCCCTGCTCGATGCGGCGCGCGCCCACGGCATCGCGCCCGATCACATCATCTGCACCGGCGACATCATCGCCTATGGCGCCGATCCGCA
>NZ_JBMFGY010000175.1:1659-4989 GCF_049977125.1 Acidiphilium sp.
TCTTCGGCTCCGATCCGGACCCGGTACTGGCGGAGGAGATCGCGCGCACCGGCTGCGATGGCGTGATCGCCGGGCATTGCGGCCTCGGCTTCACCCGCATGATCGGTGAGCATCTGTGGCACAACGCCGGCGCGATCGGCCTGCCCGCGAACGACGGCACGCCACGCGGCTGGTATTCGGTGCTGACGCCCGACGGCGATGGCTTCACCATCACCACCCATCCACTCACCTACGATCATCGCGCGGCGGCCGGTGCGATGCGCGCAGCCGGCCTGCCGGTCGATTACGCCATCGCGCTGGAGAGTGGCATCTGGCCGAGTCTCGACATCCTGCCGCTTTCGGAACGGGCCAACGCCGCACGGCCGCAAGCCCCGGCAACCCTGCGCCTGCCCGGCGCGGTGCCGCCCGAAGCGTCGCCCCCGGCGGATGCGCGCGTGATGCTCGAACGGCTGGAAACGCTTTGGTTCAACACCGGCACGCTCTGCAACCTCGCCTGCACCGGCTGCTACATCGAAAGCTCCCCGCGCAACGACCGGCTGGCCTACCTCTCGCTCGATGAATGCCACCGATTGCTGGACGAAGCGCGCGACACCGCCCTGCCCCTGCGCGAGATCGGCTTCACCGGCGGCGAGCCGTTCATGAACCCGGACATCATCGCGATGCTCGAACTCGCCCTCGGTCGCGGTTATCGCACGCTGGTCCTGACCAATGCGATGCGGCCGATGCAGCGCCATTTCGCCGCACTCCGCCGCCTGCGCATCGCCTATGGTGCGCAACTGGCGCTGCGCGTCTCGCTGGATCACTTCACCGAGGCCGGGCATGCCGCCCTGCGCGGTGCTGACGCCTGGCAGCCCGCGCTCGCCGGCCTGCACGACCTGTTCAGCGCCGGGTTCGCCCCCTCGATCGCCGCGCGGTTCGATCCCGCGCACGAGGACGAAGCCGCCACCCGCGCGGGTTTCGCCGCAATGTTCGCCGCCGAAGGCTTCGCGATCGATGCGTATGATCCGGCGCATCTCGTGCTGTTTCCCGAAATGTCGACGCCGCACAAAATCCCCGGCGTCAGCGCCGCCGCCTGGGCGGCCTTAGCACCCCGCGGCGCGGACGCGATGTGCCGAACCTCGCGCATGGTGGTGCAGCGCAAGGGGGCGGCGCGCGCCAGCATCGTCGCCTGCACGCTGCTGCCCTACGAGCCACGGTTCGAACTCGGCGACACGCTCGCCGCTGCCGCCCGCCCGGTCACGCTCGATCATCCGCATTGCGCACGGTTCTGCGTATTCGGCGCCTCCTCCTGCATGAGCGCCCGATGAGCGCCGTGCTGAAATCCCGCACCGCCGCAACCAGACCGCTCCTGTTCGGCGGTCTGATCCTCGCAATCATCGGTGTTGCGCTGGCGTTCGGTGGCCATGCGCTCACCCTGGCCGGTCTGCATCGCCATGAAACGGTGCTGCGCCTCACGGTCACGCGGCATCCGATTGCCAGCTTTATCATCTATTTCGCCTTCTATGTCGCCGCCACGGCCCTATCCTTTCCCGGCGCCATCATCCTCACGCTCGGCGCCGGCGCGCTGTTCGGCGTGATCGAGGGCAGTCTCCTGGTCTCGTTCGCCGCCTCGATCGGGGCGAGCCTCGCGTTCCTGACCGCGCGGTTCCTGCTGCGCGATTTCGCTTTGGCGCGGTTTCCGGGCCTGTTCGCCCGGATCGATCAGGGCATCGCGCGGGACGGTGCCTGGTATCTCGCGGCACTGCGGCTGGTACCGGCGATCCCGTTCGTTGCGATCAATCTGCTCGCCGGGTTGACGAAACTGTCACTGCGGCAATTCTACGTCGCCAGCCAGATCGGCATGCTGCCCGCCACGATCATTTATGTGAACGCTGGCGCCAGCCTCGCCACGCTGGGCACGCATGGCGCGATCCTGACGCCGCGCCTGATCCTCGGTCTGCTGCTGCTGGCGGCCTTGCCGGTCGTGGCGCCGCGCCTGCGCAACCGCCTCGCCGCACGCCGGGCGAATGCCGGGTTCATCCGGCCGAAACGCTTCGATCGCAACCTCATCGTCATCGGCGCAGGTGCTGCCGGGCTGGTCACCGCCTATGTCGCCAACACCTTGCGCGCGAAAGTCACCTTGATCGAAGCCGCGCGCATGGGCGGTGACTGCCTCAACACCGGCTGCGTGCCCTCCAAGGCACTGCTGCACGCATCCCGCCACGGGCTCGATTTTCCGGCCGCCCGAGCGGCGGTGCAGGCGGCGGTGCTCGGCATCGCGCCGCATGATTCGGTCGCGCGCTACCGGGATCTCGGCATCGATGTCCGCCAGGGTCACGCGACCATCACATCGCCCTGGTCGGTCACCATCGATGGCGAAACCCTGACCACCCGCGCCATCGTGATCGCCGCCGGTGCCGAACCCTTCATCCCCGATCTGCCCGGCCTCGCCGAGTGCCCCTTCGCCACCTCGGAAACCCTGTGGGATATCGAAACCCTGCCCGCCCGTCTGCTCATCCTCGGCGGCGGCCCGATCGGCTGCGAAATGGCGCAGGCCTTCGCCCGCCTCGGCAGCACGGTCACTCTGGTCGAAATGGCCGATCGCCTGCTCGCGCGCGAGGACGATGCGGTTTCCGCCGCCATGGCCGCCATCCTGCGGCGCGGCGGCGTCACCGTGCTGACCAACCATCGCGCCGTCGCGGTTCTGCCGGATGCGGCGGGTTTCACGCTCCGCACCGATCACGCCGGCACCACCGTCGATCTCGGGTTCGACCGCCTCCTGATCGCGATCGGCCGCACGCCCCGCGTGACCGGCTACGGTCTGGAAGAGCTGGGGATACCGCTGCGCAAAGCCGGCACGATCGAGACCGATGATGGTCTGGCGACCCTGCATCCCACCATCTTCGCCTGTGGCGACGTCACCGGTCCGTACCAGCTCACCCACATCGCCGGGTTCCAGGGCGGTTTCGCCGCGCTCAACGCCCTGTTCGCGCCGTTCTGGCGGTTCAAGCCAAATTACCGCGCAGTGCCGGCCGTGACCTACACCAGCCCGGAGATCGCCCGGGTCGGGCTGAACGAGCGTGACGCGGCGGCGCAGGGCATCGCCTGCGAGATCACACGTTACGACTTCACCGAACTCGACCGCGCGATCGCCGAAGCCGATACTGAAGGCTTTGTCAGCGTGCTGACCCGCAAGGGATCGGACCGGATCCTGGGTGCCACCATCATCGGCACCCATGCCGGCGAACTCCTGACCGGCTTCACCATCGCGATGCAGCATGGGCTCGGTCTGAAACAACTGCTCGGCGTGATCTACCCCTACCCCACCCGCAGCGAAGCGATCCGCGCGGT
>NZ_JBMFGY010000176.1:0-4979 GCF_049977125.1 Acidiphilium sp.
TTATCAATATCCTAGAGCACTACATCCGATCCAATGGGATCGGAAAGTGCTCTAGGAGACCTGTGCGCGGGTGGTTGTGGACGACGTGTTTGATTGGCGATTCCGTGGGTTTTTCGCGCCTGAGAACTGGGGCTTGGCGCATCGGTTGATTGGTCTGGAGCGGGTTTTTTTGACGGGGCGGGCACGACCCGTATCGTCGTTTGACGAACTTTGAGAGCTGATCGATTGCCGCGCCATTTGGTCCGCTCTAGTCGGCCCGAAGTAACGAAACGCCCCGATTTGTAGCATAAGTGTAGCGGCGCGCAATGATAAACGGCCCGACGCGCAATAGAGGCCCTTTATCTGCGCAAATTAGCTGAGATTATCGCCCCTTTCTGATGCACATTATCTGAGACCGAACGCACGATCGATGAGACGGACGCGAGATCGTGGATTTCGACGCACGATGGGGGAGACTAGTCATGTCGGTAGGCCCGCGGCACGCATTTGGTCCATGAGTTCCTGGGAACGGCTTGGGTCCAACTCGCCTCGAAGCAGTTTGCGAATTTCGGCAGGCTTTGCATCGAATTGTTCGACCAGGCTGCGCAAGTCGTAGCCGTTGCGTGTCAACTGTGGCTCAAGATCGTCGATCTGGCGTGAAAGAACCGCCTCGACGATACCGGCATCGATCGGCTTGGCGCCGATCTCAAACCCGGCCTCGAATGCTCTCACCAGATGTTGCCCGATTTGCAGGGGCGTCTTGAGTTTGGCTGCGAGCAGTGTTGCCGCCTCGTCGGTGATCACCTCATCGGGTGCAACCTTCGCTTCGAGCGAGGCTTTCAGAACCCAGTCGATGTAGTCGCGCTGGCGATCACGCAGACCGCCGAATTCAAACACCGTGGTCCGATCGCCGATTTCCTCCATTTTCGGCCGGCGGAGATCGTTCTTGAGCTTGGGATGACCCATCAGAACGATCGATAATTGGCCGCCACCCTTGGTAACGAGTTCGATCAGGCGTTTCATCGCGGTCAGCGTCTTGGGATGAAGGTCATGGGCATCGTCGATGAACAGCGCGACCAGTTTCTTGGCTCGCCGAAACAATTCCTGCAGGTCGCGTTCACGACGCTCGGATTGGCTGGAAATCTTGACGGTCTTCTCCGGGGTCAGGTCGTAGAACAAAGCGGCCAGCAGCAGCGGAACGCTGATTTTCGCTTTGTCGACCGACAAGGAACGCGAGACGATGACCCGACCCTCGCGTTCAAGCTCGGCACGTAGCCGACGCGACAAAATCGTCTTGCCCGATCCGATGACGGCAGTGAGCGCGATCAGCCGGCCGCCCAAGATCGCAGCACGAATATCGCGCGACACCTGGGCGTGATGGTCGGTCTCAAAAAAACCTACATCGATCGGCGGGCGTGCCAAGCCGTAGTGCCGCATGACTTCCGTGAGCATCAGGCAGTGCCTCTTCTGCGCCCCTGCGGGAAGCGCTCGCGCACAACGGCAAGGATCTCGGGACGGGCCAGGGTGCGGGCCAGCAGCGCATCGATGAAGGCACGGTCGTCATCCGACAGCTTGGCCAGCGGGAGCCTGATCTGATCCGCGATCGTGCGCCTTGCGGCAATCGCGTTCGCAAAACGAAGTTCACGGAATGGATCGGGGTCACGAAAGGGACGGACGGGCACTTCGGCCGGCTTGGTGCCGATCATCAGAACGCCGTTCTCATCCGATAGCGCTGCGCGGGGGAGCACAAGTTTTCCTGCCAGTGTCCCGACCTGGTCGGCACGGACCTCATGGCGTGATTTGCGATGCTTGCGGTAGCGGTGCAGCGGAATCGGGCCCCCGATCGGCAGAAACGGCCCTCGCCGTTCCTCGCCGTGCTCGACCCATAGTTCCTGATCAAACAATCCCCACCAAAGGACGACCGTCTTGCCAGCAAATTCGGCGTCGACCTCATAGGTAACGCCGGCCACGGTTAGACGGCAATCGATACCGACGAGGCGCCGTTCCGGTTCACGCGCAAAGGCGCAGAACCGATCCCAAGAGCACATCTCCTGCACACCGTTCTGCGGCAGATGCGCCAGCCAGTCATCGAGGCGGGAATGTGGTTCAGACCTGTGGTTGCCACGGTTATATGTCGCGATGAAGCGGGCCAGCCATTGGTTCGCCTCGGCTTCGGTCTCGGGTTGGTTGAAATGGTAGAGCGTTTCGTGGGCTTCCTTGACGGTGCGGAACGGCCGCTTGACCTTGCCCTTGGCGCGCGCCGTCGTCCGCCGACTATCCGAGCCGGCCGGCATGTGGGTCAGAACCTCGATGCCAAGGCTTTCCATGACTCGCTTGAATACCGCCGACTTCGCCACAGGCCCATTATCGAGATAGATCGCGGTCGGAATGCCTTGGAACGGGCTGCCATCGTCCGCGGCAGCCGGCTTGGGCGTCATGGCATTGAACAGGAAGCGCAGCGCTGTCTCGACATCCTCGCCGTAGACGCAACGATACTCCGAGTAGGCAACGCCTGATCGGTCATCGACGACCGAGAACAGCATCAAGGTTGGCGCACCGTGCCGGTCCGGATCGATCCATGGCGGAGCTTTCAGATGTTTCAGGTCTGACGGGCTCATATCGAAGTGCCAGAGCGCATTTGATGTCTCGGCCTGGAAACGGACGGCAGGCGGTTGACGGATCATTCGCTCGTGATCGTAACCAAGGCGGCGCAGGTGCCGGTTGATCGTCGATGCAGTCAGCCTGCCAGGAGTCAGTTTCTGAAACCCATAAGGCGTGTCGACCCCATGCTCCACAAGTAGTTGAAGGGTGCGCACCGTGGACAGGTGGCGCCCCTTCTTGTTGGTGGTCCTGACCTTCATCGCGGCGACGATTTCGCACCAGCGCTCGATCTCGGCCGCCGGCATCGACCGCGGCCGGCCGCGGTCGGAGCGGTGCGTATCCCTGGGACGGCGGTCGCCGCGCAGTAGGCGATATAACGTGGCTCGGCTCACCGCATAGAGTTGGGCGGTGGACTTCATGAGGGTATCGCGTTCCGGGTGGCGCGCCGGCAATGCCGCCAAGCGGCGACGCAGGGTTGCGATCGCTTCGCCCGGCACAGCGACACCCGCTGGCATCAGGCGCCGGTACTTGCGTATGAGCGACGCCGTGGAATTTGGGGCGGCCGGGATCGCGTCTTCATCGCCGTGGCGGGCCGGTGCGCCCCGTCGAGCACCGCTTGGCCGGCAGCCTTCGGGGTTCCGTCGCCGTTGACGTAGGCGTAGAGCGTGGTGGTGGTCAGGCCGAGCCGCGCGGCCACTTCGGTGGCAACTGCCTTCCGGTCCGCCATCGCCGACATCGCCATCACCAAGGTGGCCCGATCCATCTTGCGGGGCCGCCCGCCCATCCGACCGCGGGCTCGCGCGGCGGCCAAGCCAGCCATGGTGCGTTCGGCGATCAACTCGCGCTCGAACTCTGCGAAGGCGGCAAAGATGCCGAAGGCCAAACGCCCATTGGCGGTCGTTGTATCGATCTGCGCGCCGGCGCCGGCCAGCACCTTCAGGCCGACGCCCCGGTTGCGTAGATCTTCGACCGTGTTGACCAGGTGGCGCAGATCGCGACCGAGCCGGTCGAGCTTCCAGAGAACGAGGGTGTTGCCCGGTTGGATCGTCTTGAGACAAGCAACAAGGCCGGGCCGGTCATCGCGGCGACCTGACGCTAGATCCTCATAGATACGGACGGGATCGACGCCAGCGGCCAGCAATGCGTCCCGCTGCGGCGCGAGAGTTTGGGTTCCGTCCGACTTGGAGACGCGGACATAGCCGATCAGCATTGCCGCACCCGAACACCCTCAGAAAAGATAATTTTTAGCCTACAAGCTTGCGGTAATTTCAGCAATGAGTTTTCTTGCGGATAGTGGCAACCATTCGTCAGCGCGGCGTGACCGCAAGGAAACCGCTCGTTTTCCTTGTAAGTCGTTGCGGCGCGATGCCAGTCGTGTCTAACCGTGCTGCTTCGACATCCGATGGCGCTCCAAAACATGAGCCGCTGCAAGAATCTCAGTGCCTGCCAGGCCGGCAGAGCAGAACAGGCTGATGTCGTTCTCTGTACGCGAAGCAACGCCGTTGTTCTTGATTAACCCAGCTAATTCCTGAAGCTTGGTCCACACGGGTTTATCGCTCAAAAAATATGGCTCAGGGTAGGCATTCACCTGCTCTACCAAGTCAGTGGCGATGAGCGTGACCCGCGCAGCGATGTCGAAGGGAAGCTCGTGTGCGCGAAGTGTCTTCGGACCGACTGTGTTCACATGCGTCCCCGGCGCGAGCCACGCCGTGTCGAGGATCGGCGTGCGGGAATTGGTCGCGCAGAGCACTATGTCGACACCTTCGACAGCCTCTCGTGTGGTGTCCGTTGCCCAAACGTGGAGTTTTGTCTCGGCAGCAAGCTCATCAGCAAATTGCCTTCTACGCTCCGCTGTACGGCCGTACACGCGCACTTCGGAGAGGGTTCGGCAGGCTGCTACCGCGAGCAGTTGGGTTCGAGCCTGTCGACCAGTGCCGATGACCGCGCAGGTCGTCGCGTCCGGACGGCTCATGTGTTTGACTGCCACCCCGCCGAGAGCCCCAGTACGCCACTCGCCGAGCGAGTCGCCCAGGACCAGTCCCACCAATGCGCTGCGGCTGCTGTCCCAAACGGCGACAATCTGCTCATCTTCAGCACCGCTCGTTTTAAACGTATCGTAGGCTCGGAAGCCGGCAAGCGAGCGACCCTGATGGTGCAAACCACCAATTGTGAACACCAGTCTGCCGTACGGGTCGAAGGCGACAGCATGGCGCGGTGGCGTTACAGCACTTCCAGCGGAGTAGGCATGGAGGAACTCCTCCATCGGCGGAACCAACTCGTCCATATCGAGCAGCGGCAGGACCTCACTGTCGGTGAGTATCGGGATCGGCATCGGATTATCCACTAGCGATCTCGCATGGCGGACTTGCCGTCGTCATTTCGCTTGAAGGGGTATCGCT
>NZ_JBMFGY010000177.1:0-4934 GCF_049977125.1 Acidiphilium sp.
TGATTCGCAAGAGCCCGGACACGACAGCACGCCAATTTGTCGGCTAATCTGCCGGCCATGACCGATCCCGTTATCGAACAGATCGAGGCGTTCCGGTGCCGCAGGGGCAGCCTGACCGCCGAGCGGCGCAACCGCGGCTACACGTTATATAATGCCCGTTCCGGCGCACCGGTCGCCCGGCTGCGGCCGACCGACACCGAAGGCCGCTTCCACGTGCTCTATTGGTCGCTCTGGAAGGAACGCTGGGTCGCATCCGGACCGCTCGGCCCGGCCAAGCTCTCGATCGACCGGGCACTCGAGTTCATCGCCGCAGAGGACATCTTCTGGGCGATCCGCTGACCGCCTGCCCAGAACACAAAAATGCGCAAAGTCGAGCTCAGGTAACGCGAAAAACCGACGCGCCACAACCGCGCTGTCAGACCCTTCGACCGCGATCATGACGCTTGGGAACAAGGCGGCATCGACAATGATATGAGTTCGGAACTGATCGCCCCGATCGGTCTCGAATTGCACCTCGGTGGTGGCACCCCGCAGATAATCACCAATCAGCGGAAAGTAGTCCGCCAATCCTGCCAAACCCTGCAGATCACGATGAGATATCATCCCGTTGTCCAAATCTCGCCGAACGAAAAAACCGGAACGACGAAATTCTCAAATAACTAACGAAAATAATCAATCGCGCCTGCGGCGCTGTCGTCAACCGTCCTTGCCAGCCGCGCCCTCGTGTTCTGCAGTCTGAACCGGGCCCGGCCAGCCGGTCAAGGCCGCTCGCAAAGCTCGCGCCGCCCAAGAGCGGTTCGGGCGCGATAGGGCGCCCTCTGCCCTGACCGTCCGCCCGGCCCCGGTTCTCCTGGACCGCACACGAGGGACGTCGCTGGCAAGGGCCAGCCGCCTCCTGAGTGATGAAATGAAAACAGGAGACTGAATATGGCTGGATCAATGAATCGCGTCACCCTGATCGGAAACCTCGGTCAAGACCCCGAAATCCGCATCACCCAGTCGGGCGGAAAGGTCGCCTCGATGTCGCTGGCGACCAGCGAAAGCTGGACCGACAAGCACAGCGGCGAGCGGCAGGAACGCACCGAATGGCACCGGATCGTGGTGTGGAACGAAGGCCTGATCGGGGTGATCGAGAAATACTGCGCGAAGGGCGACAAGGTGCTGGTGGAAGGCATGCTGAAGACCCGGAAATGGGTCGATCAGGGCGGCAACGAACGCTACACGACCGAGGTGGTCCTGAGCGGCTTCGACAGTCAGCTGATCCTCCTCGGCTCACCGAATGGTGGTCGCCGGGAGGGCGGTGAGCGCGCCGCAACCTCGCGTCAGCGCGAGACCGCCGGGGCCACGGGTGGCTTCACACCCGGCGCAGGTGCCGATCTCGACGACGAAATCCCCTTCGCACCCTGCGTTGATTGACCTCCCCAGACCGGGCGATCGGCCCTCACCGATCGCCCATGGGTTCCCCCTCTTTCTTCTTCTTCCCAACTCTCGACAGGAGACGACCATGGCTCACGCCATCGCACCGGGTTTCGTGACCGAAACCGAAATCCGGCATCTCGCCAATCTGCTGAACGTCAACCGCTACCCCGACCATCACGTCATCATGTCGTGGGGCGAACAGCGCATCACCGCCGGCGATCTGCGTCGGTTCTGCACCACCGCCATGATCGGCGCCCGCCTGATCGAGAACAGCGCAGATTTCGCCTACGGCTTCACCACAGCCCGACGCTCCCCTGCCGACGCCGACTGATTATCCCCGACCGGGTGATGCCCGGCCAAACCCCCAGAAAGGATCGATCCAATGCCCTGCACCATTACCTTGAAGACCATCCCCGGCCGTAAGACCCCCTTCGGCATGACCCTCGCGTTGATGGGAAAATCTCTCGATCGCAAGACGATCGAGGTGGTCAGCACCGTGAACGACATCAAGAGTGCCGTAGCCGATTTCGGGAAATCGGTTCACCAAGCCCACCCCGATGAATCCTTCTACATCTCGGTCTCGATCGCCAAAGGCTGCCGCAAGCCCAACGGCTACGATGCGGCAACCAAAAACGACGGGTTGGGACAGGAAACGTACATGAAAATGGAGGAGCCCGAGCGATGCCCCGCCACCAGCTGATCGACGATATCGAGGCGATCTGTGCCCGCAACAAGGATGAAGGGTTCAATGTCGCCTGCGACATCCTCGCCCAACTCGGCCTGCATGCCCTGACCGACCAGGCGCTCGAAACCCTCGCCGAACGCTGCCGTTACGAATTCGGCAGCGGCGGCGTGATGGCCGTTCCGTCCGCGCTTCAGATGTCTCTCGACATCTGAAGCGCCTTCATCCTCAGCCTCCAACATGATAGGAGATGCTCATGCCCGATTCACCTGTTGAAAAGCACGGCCCCTCAGACTACCCTCTTGAGATGGAGACCCGCGTTGCCATTCTCGAACACATGGCCGCTCGATCCGAGAAGGATTTCGGCGAACTCAAGGCCATGGTCCGGGACCTGACCAACACGGTGCTCGCCAAATTCGATGCGACTGACAAGGCCATCGCCGACCTTCGCGTCGAGGTACAGTCAGTCCGGACGGATCTCACAGGAAGTATCCAATCAGTCCGGACCGAATTGCATACAGAAGTCCAGTCCGTTCGGACCGAGTTGCAAACAGGGTTGAATTCCAATCTCCGATGGACTGTCGGCAGCATCCTGGGTTTCGGAACGCTTGGCCTCGCCATCATCGGCCTGCTGCTCAAGCTTCACTAATCCGGTGATCCGCCCCTTTCGGGGCTGATCCCAACCACCCTACATCCTCTGCGACCGATTGAACCGGACAGGCTGGCCTGATCCGGCCGTTGTCGCATGCCCGAAAGGTCGATCCCATGCTCCGCCAATACTTCGCGTCCCGCTTCATGGGCGGTAACAACCCGCTGCGCATCGGCACCATTGCCGTCGGCAACATCTACTACATTCAGGATGACGGCTGGTGGCGCGATCGCTATCGGGGCGCACCGATCTGCCGCAACCCATGGGTCGTCGAAGCCTTCCTCAATGGCGTCTACACCGCAGCCCGGCGAAATCCCGACACCGGCCGATGGGAGAATCTCTACATCGCCGGCCGCTCGGACCTCGCAATCGTGCGATCCCTCCGCACCGGCAGACGGCAGACCGTCACCGTCCGCCTTCTCCAACTTGCCGACGACGAAGGGCATCACCGGCTATGGCCCACCTGTCCCGATCACCCCGCCGCCCATCTGGTCGAGCGCTACCTCAACCGCCGTCGTCATCGCCATGAGCCGCTCAGGAAAGCGGCATGAGCGGCGCATCAGAACTCCCGATCATCACCGGGATGCCGAAATCCCGACGGCTGCTGATCCTCGCCTGCTCGCAACGCAAGCGGCGCGACCTAACCCGGCCGCTTGCAATCGACTTCTACGACGGACCGCTCTGGCAAACCCTACGCACCGTCGGCCATGCCGGCGCCCACGCCCAGGTCGCCGTGCTGTCCGCCCTTTACGGGTTGCGCGACGCCCGGTTCGAACAGATCGCCGATCTCCACTACGATCAGGTCATGACCCGCGATTGGGCCGACGCCATGATCGCAGGCGGGATCGCAACACGATGGCCTCGGCCACCGCGCCGAAGCCTGCCCGACACGTTCGGCACCGCGCCCGCTGCGGAAATCTTCTCGATGACCCGCGCCATCGATGGCCCGTTCACCGACGTCGCGATCGCCGGCGGCCACATCTACATCGACGTCGCCCGCAGCTGGATCCCAGGCTTCATCAAATCCGGCTGGATCGCACCGGACGCACCGCTCACGATCATCAACGACATGATCGGCCGCATGCGCCAATCGCTCCGACACTGGCTTGTCGCATCCGGCCCGATCGACCTCACCGCATCTCCTCCTTCCCGTTCCCCCTGAAAGGATCCCGCTATGCTCACCGCATACTGCGAACGATCGGGCACGATCGGCTTCTGCCGAGCCACCTGCCCGGACGGCACCCTGCCGATCGCCAGCCACGCCCATGACGCCCTGCTCCGAGGCACGATTGCTGCCGTCGCACGCCATTCCTACGACACCAACACCCTTCTCGTACCAGGTCTGCCCGAAGCTGGTAGCAGCGAAGCCGCTCTGGATGCGCTGATCGCCTTCTCGGCACTGGTGCGCGAACGCCTCGCCGCCGATCTGGACCAGAAACCGGGTCAATCCACCCATGCGCTCGTCCCACGCGACGGCGACGTCGCGCACCGGCGCGGGTTCCGCGCTGACGAGAACCCGTTCATGCCGGGGACGGATCTGCACACGATCTGGAACGACGACTGGCATTTCCGGGAGCGGTCCATCAACGGTCCGATTGCGAGTGGCGCGCCAGCAACGACGGGGACAGAGCACGGAGGGCAGGGCTCATGAAACCCGCCAATCAGCGGCACCAGTGCCGCATCGATGCTGTCAGCGAGGCGATCCGACGCGCCAGCTCAATCGGGGCGCTCGAAAGACTCGCTGGTGTCCCATCCGCAGCGGAAGATTGAACCGCGTTCTGGCTGCCTTTCAGCCATCTGCCCGGAGCATCCGCGCTCGATGCAGGAGTGGCCGAACTCAAACGCCGGATCATCGCCGCCGCAACAGCAGCAGCAGCTGGACCGCAGCAAATGACGCATCGCCCGAAGTGGGAAAATCCGACCGGATCGTCATAATGGAACAAAACATGACCAAATGCGCCTGCGGCGCTGTCGTCAACCGTCCTCGCCAGCCGCGCCCTCGTGTTCTGCGGTCTGAACCGGGGCCGGTCGGCCGATCAAGGCCGCTCGCAAGCTCGCGCCGCCCAAGAGCGGTTCGGGCGCGATAGGGCGCCCTCTGCCCTGACCGTCCGCCCGGCCCCGGTTCTCCTGGACCGCACACGAGGGACGTCGCTGGCAAGGGCCAGCCGCCTCCTGAGTGATGAA
>NZ_JBMFGY010000178.1:0-4933 GCF_049977125.1 Acidiphilium sp.
ATCAGCGCTGGTATCCCGTACCGGATTCGAACCGGTGTTGCCGCCGTGAAAGGGCCTTTCACCTCGACTGTATATCTACATATTTTCTGACTATTCCAATGATATCAATGCCTTGGCTTCCAGATTTTTCCCGAAATTTCCCGCGTTTTCCCAGATTTTCGTGATCGATTGCAGCGCAGGTGCAGCGCAGATTCACGTCTCGCCCTGCCGACGAGGTCGAGGGCCGGTCTGACGGCGGCGGCCCGGAGTCGGTGAGGTGAGCGCCGGCGGTCCGGCGTAGTAGACATCACGCAAAAGTGAACGAGCGGCGCAGATCCAAGCTTTTGCTTGGCATTCACTCTCGAACGCGCGCGAAACGGTCAAAACCGGTTTATACATGAAATTCCCGTTTTTCCGGCGAATCTTGACTGTTTTCGGCATAAATTTTCTCCATTTAGTAGTTAACCAGATAAAATTATCTGGTCTGTATAAATACTGCAAGTTTGTACAATTTCATGCTCCGATAGGGCCGTTTGTAAATAAACTAATTAATTGACAAACACGCGGACTGGTAAAACATTTGACAAATGCAAAGTGCGGACTTAGGTCCTTAGTCAAAGGAGCGCAGTTATGAACATTTTTAAGCTAAGCGATGGCACAGTGACTCTTGATAGACCACATGATGATCAAATCGAGCGCGAAATCGTGCCACTGAATGCCCAAAAGTTTTATGCTAGTTACGCGATGCACTGTGCTGTCGAATATCGCAGGATCGCTGTGGATAATCTGAAATCGAACGACTCTCCTCCTCCCGTTCGCCGGACTAGCGTCCGCCGTCGCGCGCCGCGCCGCGTGCGCCGCCAGGCGGGGGGAGGCAAAAAGGCGACCGGCGACCCCGCCGGGGAACCACCCCCGTCGGGGTCGCCCGGGACATTTCTAAGTGTTCACGATCTTGCGCGACGCTGGCGTGTGGCTGCAAAAACCCTGCAAAATCGCATCAGCATGCGATGCCCCATGCCTCGCGCGATCATTCTGCCGGGCGCGAGAGGGCCCCGCTACTACCTAACCGAAATCGAAAGTTTTGAGGCCCAGTCCGCATCTTTCCGTGGAGACCCCCCTCGGCGTGGTCGGGGCCGCCCGCGTAAGTCCGTGAGGGCGTCATGAGCGTCTCCGCCAGCAGCACCCGCACGCCCGCATTCCTTCGCGGTGCGAGCGCCGCAGCGCTTGATGCTTATGCGCAACGGACTATCGCAGCGCATGACTTCGCCAATCTCGCTATCGATGAGGCTCTCAAGCGAGAGGAAAAACGGGAGTATCGGCACTCAAGGGCTGGTGCGATCAAAACTTTTGGCACCGTGCACCAGGCATTGATCAGTCAAAGAGAATCGTCGCGTAGTTTCTATGACGAGCATCGCGATAAAATTGCCATTATAACGCCGATAGTACTTTCATTTTTCGGTGAAGAACGTAAACAGTAAGCCGTCTTGCTAATTATGGACGGCCTTCCCTTTGCTGATATTGCGAAAACCGTTGGCTTTTGTCGTCGGCATATCTATAATATTCGTGATATATACTTATCTATACTCACCAAACTAGAACAGGGTGTGAATCCAGAGGCAAAAACACTTTTCGCGTATTTTTGGTGTCCTGACCCACAACAAAAAAGGAACAAAAAGTCCAAGGTTTTACTGCTAAAATCCGATCAACTCCAAGAAAAAACGCCAGCATTGCTGTAACAATACTGGCGCTAAAAGGAATTATTTCATGTTATGCTTCCTTTCTATCTTCCGTCTTGGCAAAAGTCAAGGTGGTGCGTGATGGCATCCGCACATGACGGCCCGCCCCCCGGCGGGCGGCTTCTCCCGACGTTTTTCACCGACGAGTTGCGCCGGTCAGGACTGACTCCGGACGATGTGCCCCACTGGCGGGCCATCATGGGGCCGTCCGGCATCGCGCGTGAACTCGGCCAGCCGGACGATGAGCATCTGTTTGCCGGCGCGGGTATGGCGATCCCCTATCTCGATCTGTCGGGTCAGCCGATTCTGGACCAGGGACTGCATTACAGCCGCGTGCGGATGATGGACCCGCTGATGGCCGAGAACGGCAAATACCGTTCGCCGGTAAACTCATCGCCGCATCTGTATATCCCGACCGGCCTGTCCGATCTGGTGCCCTACGACCCGGAAGGGTTTCGCATGGCCTGCCCTCTGTTGATCATCACAGAGGGGGAGAAGAAGGCCGAGGCGCTGGTCAAGATCGGCCTTCCGGCAGTCGCCCTGGCGGGCGTCTGGATGTGGGCGGAGCCTATGACCGATGAGGAGAAGATCAAGAAATCGCCAAAACGGCTGATTCAGGAACTGGGTGATCTGATCGTCGAGTTCATGCCATCGCGCGTGCTCGTGATGTTCGACAGCGACGGCAAGCCCGACGTCCAGAATTTCTTTAAGGTCAACCGGATTCCCAAATACGCCAAACTGCCGGGCAAAACGGCGCGGTATGCAGCCAATCCGCAGGTCTGGCAGGCGGCGCAAGATCTGGTCGCCGCATTGATGGGCGTCTTCAAAGTGCCGACAGCCGCGACCTTCACGCCATGGCTGGAGTCGCATGGTGGCGCGAAAGGGTCATCCAAACTCGACAAATGCGGCATCGACGATTTCATCATGAACGCCGCCGACCGCAGCGGGGTGGGGGTGCAACGGGGCCGGGTACCGCCGGCGGTGGAAGTCTGGCTGTCCGATCAGCGCGAGATGCTGCTCGATACTTTGACCCAGGACGACATCGATCGCGCGGTGGTGGCGCGGACCCGCGCCGAGTCCGGAGTCGGCGGGGCCGATGCTGGCGGGTATATCCCGCTCGGGCTCAGTGGTGATCATGCGGTTGTGGTCTGGAACAAGGAATCCCAGAAGATCGTCACGATCCAGCAGCCCAAGATCACCAATGCGGCAACGCTGATGGCATTGGCCGGAGGCGATTTCGTATTGAACAACCCGGCGTGGCAGACATCCGATTCCGAAGACGGTAAACGCGGAATTGATATCATCGTGGCCGCCGCCGAGATTTTTAGAGCCTGCGCGGAACTTGGCCCATTCTACCGAGACCGGGCGGTGCGCGGGGCCGGGGTATGGGCTGACCCGGAGGATCCCGATTCGCTGATCGTCAACGCCAGCAATGGCGTGTTCCGGATTTCCAGCGAAGGTGACCCGGTGGAGATTCCACGTTGTGAGCCTAAACGCATGTACGTCTATCCCCGCGCCGTCGTTGCGCCGTTGGTCATGACGTATGAAGAACAAGAGGACGTGGCGCAGAATTACGAATCCGAAGATTCGAATCGCGATATCGTCGCCCTGGTGCGCCGCTGGAATTACCGCCGGGAAATCGACGGCATGATGCTGGCCGGCTGGTGGTGCAGCACGGCGTTTCTCGGTGTGCTGGCCGCCCGGCCCGGTGCTTTCGTGACCGGGGAGTCAGCATCGGGCAAAACGGCGCTGTTCAACCGGTTGTCCGCGCTGATGACCAGCTACAAGCATCACATCGAACTGGGGAGCGATAGCTCGCAGCCGGGCATCCGGCAGTTGCTTGGGCGTGACGCGCTGCCGCTGATCCTGGATGAGTTGGAGCCGGGCAATTCGACCACGGCCGCAGGGCGCAAGCGGGGCGAGACTGTGGAAGGGCTGTTTCGCATGTTGCGCGCCTCCTACTCGGCGTCGGGCGGCGACCGGCACGGTGTTATCAAGGGCAGCGCCAGTGGCGAGGCGGTGGATTTCTCGATCCGCACCGCCGGGCTGGTGGGTGGTGTCAACGTCGCCCAGCTTGATCAGGCCGATCGAAACCGGCTGATCATCGTCGAGTTGATCCCGCCACGGGAAGGCGTCGAACTGCCCGACATGCTCAGCGACGCCGAGATGGAAATGCAGGGACATTTCCTGCGCAACGTGTTGTGGCGGTATTGGCGGCATTTTCGCCGGAATCTTCCGGTGGTCGTCAAGCGAATCAAGGAGCAGATCGGGCGGGCCGATGGCCGCGTGGCCCTGACCTACGGCATTCCAATCTGTGCGATGGCGACCTACGGCGCGGCGAGCAAAGGACTCACCGATGACGACATGGTGGATGCCGACATGGAAAAGGCGGCCAATGTGCTCATCCCCCATGTCAGAGAGCATTTCATACGAACTGCCGGCGGCGGCGGAACAGATCAGGCAAATGCACTTGAATTGCTCATGTCTGCCTCCGTCGTGGTTGAGCATAATATAATCGTTGATGAATCAATGCGTTCCAGCAGAGTCACACGTACTGTATCTGACATTGTCGAAAGCGCGTGCCGGGAATACGCATTGAGCAACTTTAGTTATAGCCAACACAACTCTTATTCATATGCGCTGGCGCTGCGAGGTATGACTGTGCGGATAGACCCAGATAGCAAAAAACGTTGGCTTTTTTACTGTTTTGGCGAGCATACAGAGCGACGTAGACTTGAAAATGCGCTGGGTTATAGTGGGCTTGGAAAGATTTTAGAACGTCTGGATGGCGTGCTTCGGAGCGACTCTCACATCGCGAGAATTGAGGGACTGCCAGCCCAAATCACTGTTGCAGGATCGAAACGGCGGGGGCTTTGGATTCCACTGTCGACACCCGAGTCCGATATGAAGGCGGAGCAAGAGGGGCCGGCGCGGGTGGGGCCTGCCGCGCGACAAGCAACATGAGAATCTCACCCTGTTTGTCGCGCCACACAGCAAGCTGGTTCAGTAGATTTTAGTACGCCTTGATAAATGCAGCCTGCTTCTCGGGGTCGAGCTTATGCGATATAATGCGCGGCTTGCGATGCTCTATGTCGATCCGGTGCAGGAGCGCGATCAGGCCTGAGCGGCTCTGGTATTCAATGCTGAATTCCGCCGCGATCCAGGCGCCAATCGCGCGCGTCGAACGCGGCAGGGTCTCGGTGATCCAGGAGATCAGC
>NZ_JBMFGY010000179.1:0-4834 GCF_049977125.1 Acidiphilium sp.
CGGGACTCCGGCTCAGGAGGTTAGCCGGAATGCGTCCAATTTATCGGTGTCCTGTGGTACGATGACGCGCCACGACCACGCGCAGGATTGATCCCACAAGTTCGTGGAACCGTAAACCGGGTTTTGGGTCGGGGCGTGCCGATCTCTGGGCGGAAATCGTTTTTGCGTGAAAGGATCGGCATGCCGCAGGATCACTACGACATCATCGTCATCGGCTCCGGTCCCGGAGGGGGGGCGCTGGCGCAGCGCCTGGCCCCGACCGGCAAGCGCATCCTGATCCTGGAGCGGGGCGATTATCTGCCGCGCAGTCAGAAGAACTGGGATTCGCAGACCGTCTTCGTCGATGCCGCGTATCAGACCAAGGAGGTCTGGTACAACCGCAAGGGCGAGACCTTCCAGCCCGGCCTGCATTATTATGTCGGCGGCAACTCGAAAGTGTATGGCGCGGCCTTGTTCCGCCTGCGCGAGCGGGATTTCGAAACCATCGTCCACAAGGACGGTATTTCGCCGGAATGGCCTCTGAAATACGATGTGTTCGAGCCGTATTACGCCGAGGCGGAGCGCCTGTTCCATGTCCACGGCAAGCGCGGCGAGGACCCGAACGAGCCGTGGTCGAGCGGTGATTTTCCGCACCCGCCGGTCAGCCACGAGAAACGGATCGAGGAATTATCGGCGGGTTTCACCCGCGACGGGCTGCACCCGTTCCATCTGCCGCTCGGCATCCTGCTCGATGAGAAGGACGGCAAGCCGACGCCGACCAGCACCTGCATCCGCTGCGATGCGTTCGACGGATTTCCCTGCCTGCTGAACGGCAAGGCGGATGCGCAGGTCATGTGCATCGACCCCACCCTGGCGCTGCACCCCAACGTGACGCTGCTGACCGATGCCTATGTCGATACGCTGGAGACCGACGCCGCCGGGCGCAGCATCACCGGCGTCAACCTCATCCACGCGGGCGAGCGGCAACGGCTGTCGGCGGATATCGTGGTGAGTGCGTGTGGCGCGCTGAGTTCGGCGCTGCTGTTTCTGCGCTCGGCGAACGCGGCGCATCCCAACGGGCTGGCCAACGGGTCGGATCAGGTCGGGCGCAATTACATGCGGCACAACCAGTCGGTGCTGATGGCGCTGCTGCGCGAGCCGAACGACACCATCTTCCAGAAGACGCTGGCGGTGAGCGATTATTATTTCGGCGCGGATGACTGGGATTATCCGCTGGGCCTGATCCAGATGTGTGCGACCTCGCACGCCGATCAGATCAGGGGGGAATCCCTGCCGTCCTGGTTGAGTTTCCTGCCGGAAATGCCGTTCGAGACCATGGCGCGGCATTCGATGGATTTCTGGCTGTCCAGCGAGGATCTGCCGCATGGCGAGAACCGCATCACCCTCGATCGCAGCGGTCGCGTGTTCCTCGATCTGGAGCCGAACAACATGGAGGCGCATCACCGGCTGAAAAAGAAGCTGGAAGCCGCAATGGCGAAAGCCGGCCCCAACCTCGCCATGCTCGATCGCTCTCTCTATCTCGGCAAGAACATCCCGGTCGGTGGCACCGCGCATCAGGCCGGCACGCTGCGCTTCGGCACCGACCCCGCTCAATCCGTACTCGATCTCGACTGCAAGACCCATGAGATCGACAATCTCTACGTGGCGGATGCCGGGTTCTTCCCCTCGATCGGCGCAGTGAACCCGACATTGACGATCATCGCCAACGCGCTGCGGATGGCCGACCGGATCAAGGAACGGCTAGGCTGACGCCTTCGATGCAGTGACCGTCGGGGTCGCGGCTCAGAGGCTGCGTCCCGCTCATGACGATGCGGGTCGCTGCGATATCGCTGGTCGTCCAGGTGCCGGCGGGGGCATTTGGGGTGAGATAATCGAGCAGCTCGAGATGCGGTACGGCCTGACCCGGAATCCGCAGGGCGGTGACCAGCACGTGCGGCGCCGCCAGCCCATCGAGCGCGGCCTGCGCCGGGCCGCGATTATGCGATTGCGCCGCCCGCTCGAAGCCGAGGGTGCGGTAGAACGTCTCGCTCGCTTGCGTACCGGCGACCACGATGGCGGTGTGGTCGATTCCGAGGAACAATCCATCGCGACCCTGCCAACAGGGAGGCGTGGCGTCGGGCGGGAATTGCAGCAATTCGAGCGGGTGGCCTTCCGGGTCGCGGAATTTCCAGGCGGTGACGCCGCCGGAGGATGCCGGCAATCTCTGCGGGCCATCGGTGGAAATCGCGGTCGCCCCGTGGCGTGTGGCGTGGTCGAACGCGGCCGCGATATCGTTCACCACGATGGCGAGGTGCTGGAACCAGGGGTCGTTGCTGGCGCGCGCTGCCGGGTAATCCGCCCCGGTCCCGGCCTGCAGCCAGATTTGCTGTTCGCCCAACCCCAGCATGGGACCATCGACCATGAAACCGAGGGCTGAGCGGTAGAATTCGGCGCAGGCGGTAATGTTCCTTGTCATCAGGCGCATGCCACAGACTGTCCCAGTCATGGTCGCTGCACCCCGCGTATATTGAGAAAGATCGCATACAGCGTGTGCGAACCGCCAATGAATAGGCGGTTCTTGTGCAACCCGCCGAAGGTGAGGTTCGAGATTCGGTAGGGCAGGCGGATCTTGCCCAGCAACGTGCCATCCGGGGCGATGCAATGCACGCCATCCCCGGCGCTACTCCACAGATTACCGTCCTCGTCGAGCCGGAATCCATCGGCGTAACCGGGCGTGATCTGGTGGAACAGGCGGCCGTTACCGAGGGATCTGCCGTCGGGCGCGACATCGAAGGCGCGGATCATCTGCTTCGGCGCGGGCTGGGACTGATCGCCGGTTTCGGCAATGTAGAGGATGCGCTCGTCGGGCGAGAAGGCGAGACCGTTCGGCCCGTCGAAATCATCGGCGACGATGCGGATATCCCCGCGCTCCGGATCGAACCGATACACGGCAGGCGGTTGTTCCGATGTCTGACGACCCCCTTCGTAATCGGTCAGCAGCCCGTACAGCGGATCGGTGAACCAGATGCTGCCGTCCGATTTCACGACGACATCGTTGGGCGCGTTCAACCGCTTGCCGTCGTGATGGGCGACCAGGCGAGTCAGCCGCCCGTCGTGCTCGGTGCGGTAGAGGCAGCGGCCATGATGCGAGCAGGCGATCAGCCGTCCCTGAAGGTCCCTTGTCTGGCCGTTGGCATAGTCCGACGGCGCGCGATAGACTGACACGCCATGATCTTCGCTCCAGCGCATCGTGCGGTTGCGCGGCAGATCCTGGAACAGTAGGCAGTCGGCATCGCCCAGCCAGACCGGCCCTTCGATCCAGCGAAAGCCGGCGGCCAGCACTTCGAGCTCGGCATTGTCCAGAATATATCTGGAAAATCGCGGGTCGAGGATCTCGAAATCGCTCAAGCGAAGCGGCAAGGCTGCCCGATGGTGGGGGGCTTGTCGAACTGCACCACCATCAGTACCGCCGGTTGATCCCCGATCGTGCCGGATTTATGGCCGGTCCGCCCGTCGGCTTTTCTTGTGTTCTGATCCTCGCCGAACGAGATTTCACCCGGCCCCATTTCCACCCGCGTGCCGTCCATCGATTCCACGAACCAGCGCCCGGAGAGCGGAATGATCCATTGCGGGCGCGGATTTTCATGCCACTCGCCAACCCAGCCGACCGGCTGCACCGTGACCATCACGGTCATGCCGTCATGGGTGCGGCTGCCCTGCCATTGCGGTGCCGCCCCTTCGCCCATCGCCTTCATCTCGAAACTGGTCAGGGCGCAACGGGTTTGATGGCTGATCCCCTCCTGATCGGTCCAGAGATGCCAGTAGGGAATGCTGGGTGCGTCGTCAGACATGATGCGTCTCTCAGGAGGAATGGGCGGCGAGATAGGGGTGGGTGGAGCCGAACGGATGGGCGAGGATCGCATCGATACCGTGTGTGGCACCGTGCATCGTGGTGCCGAACGTGATCAGTAGAAACCCGCCCGCAAGGGAGAAATTCTTGAGGAAATCCCAGAACAGATCGCGTCCCTTGCTTGTGCCACGATGCCAGAAATCCCCCGGTGCCCAGAACTGCTTGAACAGAACCGCGGTGGCCATGCAATAGAGTGCCAGAATCAGAGCGGCCAGACGGTCGGCCACACCGGTGATCACCCCTAGCGACATGACGATCTCGATGAACAACCCGATCAGGATCGACATGGTGGCCAAAGCGTTGACACCGAACAATAGCTGCGCCTGCCCGACCGCACCCTTAAAGTTTAAAATCTTGTCGAGCGCGCTGAACGGAAAGAACAGCACGACCAGCAAGCACCGCACCGCCAGGGTCACCAGCATAATCGTCGATCCCTTACCGTCATGAAGCCGGAGGTGGCATAACGATGGATATGGCCAGTGTCATACCGGCGGACAAGTCACGAGCCGATCATGCCACCTTGCACACGCCGCGACGTTCAAACCGTCTCGTATCGGCCGCAACGGCGGGATCATCGAACGGCGTCAGGCATGCCCAGAGGAATGCGATCATATCGACCTCGATCAGGCCAATGGCTGCCTCCCCCACCCGTTCTGATCGCCCTTGGGCAAAGACGTCACGTCCCTGCTGCGGTCGCTACTCCTACCAAGTCGATAGGGCCTAAATCTCCTGCAGCGCCACCAGACGATCCCGAGATCGGATGCCCGGCGTTCCTCTGCTCGCTGTGCCGGCGCATCGATTGGTAACAGCAGGTCCGCAGCAGCAGAATCCAAGATGCCATCATCACCCAATCAGCCTGGTGATGGAGCGGAATTATCGCCCTCGCCTGGTCCAGCCGTTCAGCCAACTGATCGACAAGGTTGGGAAGGCGAAGGATCGACAGAT
>NZ_JBMFGY010000180.1:0-4816 GCF_049977125.1 Acidiphilium sp.
GGCGGCCGAGCAGCTCAATGATCGCGTAGCCTTGGTCAATCGCGATCGGGCCGGTGACTTCGCCAACCCTTAGCCCATGCAACAGCGCGAGATACGGTGCCGGGAGGCTCAAATCATCCCGCCAGCCCAGCGCGCCGCCCGAGGCCGCGTTGTCAGCCTGGCTGTGCGCGATGGCGAGACGGGCAAATGATGCTCCATGCCGAAGCTGCGCAAGCATCGCCAAAGACTGCTTCGGCGTCGACACCACGATGCTGCGGACCCAGTACTCTTCAGTGGGCGCAGCGGCAAGCACATGATGCATGACCTCGTCGACCTTCGCCTGGGACACCGGGTGGGCGCTCAGGTAGCGCTCAACCGCGAACTGGGCCAGCAGGCGGCGGCGCACATCGGCCTGTCCGGCGTCGATCTGACTCTGCACCGATTCCGGCGGCATCCCGACCGTGCCGGCGAGCAGCTGCTCGCGGACGAGTTGCTGCAGTGCCTCGGCGCGCGCGCGGGGATCATCCAGCGCCTGCGGCGCGGTAGCGAGCAACTGCGCCAGAGTCAACGCATGGCCGTTCACCCGTACCAGGTTCTGCGCAAATGCACCCGCGAGCAGCCCCAGCGATGCCAGGGTGCCGAGTGCGACGCGTCGAATGGTTTGCTTGATCTGCATGCTTGTCATTCCCCTATATCAGAAACCCTGCTGCAGCACCACGTACAGGGCGCGTCGGCCGTTACGGTCGGCCTGCGTGAGGTTGTGCGAATCGATGCGCGTCGCGGCCACGAGGCTGAGCTGCGTGCGCCGCCACTGCAGGCTCACGCCGAGCCCCGCGTCGGCCAGTCCCGTCCATGCTGGGGTGCTCGGCGGCGTGTAGCGTGAAGCCGCCGCACCCTGCTCAACGAAGGCCTGCGCCGAGGCCGTCCAGCGGCCAAGGGATCGCGTCGGGGACTGCAGCACCGCGCGGTTGAGAATGCCGCTGTCGCCGACGATGATCGCGGGCGACCACGCCGACAGGCTGCCGATGCCGCCAAGGACCCATTGCTGATTCTGCGGCAGCGAGCTCCAGGACCATTGCCCCGAGGTGCTCAGACTCAGACTCCAACCGGCGGTGAGCGGCTGGTCCCAGTTCAGGCCGAGGTTGATGTAGCGAAAGCGCGATTCGGGCGCGCCTGGCTGGCTGATGGCGAGGGTGCCGCGTGGGGCGCTCAGGCCAAGCGTGGCCGTGGCGGTCGCGCTAACGCTCGCTTGGCGCCCGAAGGCCACGACGTTCTTCGCGACCCTGAACCCCAGCGATGCGACGTTGTAATCTTGATCAGTGAGCACATAGGCCCCACCGTAGACGTCACTGGCGACATGCACATGCGCGAGCGCGCCGTTCACGCCGAAGCGCGCCGTCGGCGTCGCCGCGAGCAGACGCTCGCCACTCAAGGTCCAGGCCTCGGTGCTGCCTTCCGGGTACAGCGGCGCCCCGGCCGCACCGACCCGATACCGTGCACCTGCCCAGGCGAGGGTGTACTTGCCGTAGGGCGTGATGACCGCGGCCGACGCCCCAGCCCCGTCATAGCGGCTGCCGCGGCTTGCGTTCGTCAGCTCCGGCAGCCCATGGGCATAGTTCAGTGCGAACACCGTTCCATGGCCCGGCTGGAGTTGCAGATTCTCCCCGAGCACGACGCCGCCGGTATAGCGGTTGCCGTAGTTGCCCAGCAGCGCGCTGCCCGATAGCGACTCGAAGCCCGGGTGCTGCGCCGCGTCGAGCACCAGATCGGAACCCCCGGGTTGCGGAGCCGGCCGCAAGTTCGGACGAAAATCCAACCCGCTGGCACTGGCGTAGGCATCGGCCATGACGTTACGCCGCAGCAACTGGTCGTTGGTGACGGTCGGATCGAAAGCCACCCCGCGATAGAACGCAGCCAGTCCCGAAGCCTGCTCGCGCACGTCGACGATGCGCCCTTCGACCACCGCGATGGTAACGTGATTGCTGGAGGTGAGCACCCGAATCCCGATCATCACATGACCGAGACGCCGATACAACGCGAGCAGGCGCTGGGCTGCTTCGGCCGGCCCGGTGGCCGAAGCGAGCTCAGTCCGGATACGCGCAGCAGGCAGTAATGTATTGCCAGTCACGACATAGTCGTAACCGTTGCTCTGGACGCGAATCGGTGCGCCCGCAGCGGCAGGAAGCCTGCGCTCGATGACCGTGCGCGGCATCGCCGTAGGGGTGAAGGTTTGAAGCTGAATCGCTTGCATGAAAAATCTGATTTACGGGCAGCACTGCTATGCGGGCTCAAGCCGTCCTGCGTCCCAATCCAGCAAGCAATGCACCACAAACGTCGAGCCCCGGCTTTGCCGGGGCTCGACATGGGCAGCAACTACTGCGTTTACATCGGTGTGTTGTTTACCACCGATGTCCATGTTGCCGGATCGGCCAGATAGGCCGCGATCAGGGTGCTGTAGCTGTTCTTGTAGACCCCAGAGCCCAACGCGGGGTTGAAATTACTCGGGCTCTGGGTCATCGAACCGCCGCTTTCCAGATAGACGGCAGGGACGCCCGTTGTCGGGGTGGAGCTGACGTTCACGCGCATCGCCGGGCCCGTGACGAAAAAAGCCTGGTTATTCACACTGATCACCGGCGACTCGAGGAACACGCCCTGATACGCGATGACCTTGGAACCCCAGGCATTGAGTACCGGGACGTTGACAGTCACGCTCTGGCCAGCCTTGAACACCACGCCACCGGAAAACACGAAGGGCAAATTCGAGCCGTAGGGAAGTCCCAGATAGCCGTCGGCCTTATTGTAGAACGAATTGTTAAACATGCTGCTGTAGGGGTCGTTCAAGATCCCGTTGTTACCACCGCTGGCTGAACCGCCAACAAGCGTGAGATTGTCAGTCGCCTGGATGATCAGGCTTCCTCCATTCGCCACCTCGCCAGCGGCCTGGCTAAACGTGGCATTCGTCAAAACACTCGCTTGGCTGTAATTGCCGGAATTGTCGACCTGAAGCGGGTAGTAGAACTTAGTCTGTGTCGAGTTGTAGAACGAATTGTTGATCTGCGAAGCAATCGGACTCCAGGTTCCGCCCGAATCAACAGTTGCACTGCCATTAACGTTCAGGTTGACATAATTAACCGTCGTCGGATCGTTCGCAGAGGCAGCCGACCACAGGTGAATCGCCACGGATCCCCCTGTGGTGGTCGGGTTGATGCCGAGGCCGTTGGCCAGGTAATTGGTCTGGCTCGCCGTACCATTGGCGCCACCGTTGATCGTGCCGGTGATGAACAGGCTGAGATCGTTGGCGGTGATCGGATATGTCCCGTTGGTGCCTTGAAGGTTATGCGCCAGCGCGACCATACTGCCGGCGGTCAGCGCGGCGTTGCTGCCGAGAGTAATCTGACTGCCTGGCGCGTAGATCGCCAGTCCTGCGGTGCCGGTGTTGTAACCGGCCTGGCCATAGCCGTAGCTGGCGCTGTTCAGGAGGCTCGGATCGGGCACCACACCACTGGTCGGCGCGTTGATCGTGCCATTGATCGTGATCGTGTTGCTGGCGCCAGCGGTGCTCGGATTGGACGTATCGAGAATCACGGGCCCTTGGGGCGAGCTGATCGATCCGGAAACCGTGATGCCTGAATCTGCAAGCAGCGCGGTTTGCTGGTTGCTGTTCGCGGCCTGGGTGACGCTGACGCTGCCTCCATTTGTGATGGTATAGCTGCCGGTACCCGGGATCAGATTGATGTACCCCAAAGAGCCGAACAAATACGGCGAGCTCAAATTCGCGACGCGGTAAACCGGCGTCTGACTGACGCCACGGACCGTGTCGGTGCTCTTCGTCGGCGTCCATCCGGCAGACTCGAGCATGAAGCCGTTCGCGGAATAAGAATCCGGGGCTTGAATATTGATGACCCCGTTGTTGACAATCGACCCGCCCAGCAGCAGCAACGCGCCGTCATTGCCGCTTTGCGTCGATCCGACGTTGAGCGTCGCGTTGTTGATTGTGATCGCCCCCGGGGTTCCGATATTGCCAAAATCCAGGTAGCTGGCCCCTCCGCTGTTTTCCCCGACGAAATCTGCGGCCGCGGTGGTGTTGTTCATGTTCCAGCCGATCAGGCCAAGACGGGCAGCGGCATTGATTGTCGCCCCGCTGCCGATGACAATCCCGTTGCCGTTTGCAAGGTAGAAGTCGAGGTTGCTGGTGTTCAGGGTGCCATCGATTTCACTCGGATTGCCCGAGGCATCGATATTGAGTACCGCCCCATAGCCGGCGTACCGCGGCAAGATCGCGTTGAACGTCATCGACGAATTGGAACCGATGTTGAATCCCTGAGGATTCGTCGAGTCCGGAACTGCGGGGGTCGCCGACCCACCCTGCCCCCAGCGGATCACGGCCCAAGGGCTGGACGAACCACTGTTCCCGAGCGTCACCACGGCACCGCTGCTCAGACCGGTAATGGTTGACCCGACGGCACCACCGTTCACCGTGGTGCCGCTATTCACAGCGATGACTTGCCCACCACCGGGCATCTGCGTTGCGCTGGGCGTCGCAGCTGCAGCGGCCGAAAACAGCATGCCGATAGCGGCGGCGAGAACGGTTTTTTGATTCATCTTCATTCATCCTCCAGATCATCTGGCAGACGGCAAGCCGCCCGAGGTTTACATCGGAACCCGTCAGGGAAGGTCTGCATAACTCTGCTTGCAGAAATTTGCAGTCAATAACTTCAATCAGTTGCGATAGCGTTTTTTGCGAAACCAGAAACAGGACTTATGCAATCCATCCTTAGGGAACCGCTGATTTATCCGGCCCACGTCTGGCATCATTGAGTCCCATTCTCTGATCCTC
>NZ_JBMFGY010000181.1:0-4776 GCF_049977125.1 Acidiphilium sp.
CTACTCGAAATCACAATCGAGTGATCATGAAAGCCAACGGCTTCGATAGGCAATTTTCATCATTTTGCAGAAGCCCTTCTCAGATTCTCTGCAGCCGTGAACATGATCTTGGCGAAATATGCTTTTTGAGGCACGACCCGTCTGAGCATCGAGTCGTAACATTTTGAAATTGAGTCTTTCCCGGAAACTCGGGGGTTTCAGCGTCCACAACTATGTGGCGAGTCTTGATTGTTGAAATTGTCTGCGTTCGCTGGCCGTGGCGTAACGCCATGCGCGCGATGCCGAAAGAGATGCAAACGCCTAACGTTTATTTCGCATGACGATTCGAACTGGTCTGCGGAATGATGAATTGAAAAAACCTTAGACTTCTGCAGGAATAAGGCCGGATACAGCCGCGCCCGCGAAGGCGGGTATTGTCTGCGCCTGTGGCTGCGCGGCCTAAGTTTCGGGGGTTCCCATGTCGACATCGGATGATGATCGATCAGGCTTGGAGTCGGCTGAATCTGTAGACAAACAAACTCGGTTTATCAGTAAACACATAAATACTGTGCAGCACTCCGCGCAGCGCCTGTCAAGCCCAGCGCCCCGTCGAGCCGCTACGGATAAATCGCATGACTGCCTGGGAAAGCCCGGGGTGGAACGGTTTTCGGCACAGACCCGGGTTCTGGGCCGGGCGATGCTGGAGCGGTCGGTGGCCACCGAGATGATCGCGACCGTGCTTGGCCTCGATGATTCGCAGGTCCGCGATCTTGCGGCTGAGCTGGGGGCGGCAGCACCGCCGGATCGGCGGATCCGCCTCGCCGATGACCAAACGCTGATCGCCGGCACATTGAAAACCGCTGATGGAGTGCGGCTCTATACCCCCCGGCAACTGACATATCTCTGCGCCGAATTCCTGACCGAGGCACCGATTGAGGCGATTGCGGAGACGCTGGGGCGGAGCCCTGCGGCGGTCAAGCGGAAAGCCCGTAGCCTCGGTCTGATGCTGCGCCAGCGGCAGCGTCTGCGTGACGATCTGACGGCCCTGATTGAACGGGATGTCGGCCATTCGCAGGCTCGCGAGATGCCGGCATTCCCGCAACTGGGGCGGTGCATCGTGCCGTGGACAAGTGCCCGGACGAAGGCTTTGTGCGAGTTTTGGCTGGAGGGCGCCCGCCCTTCGGAAATTGCGGCCGCACTCGGTTGCAGTGCCCTGTCGGTCTCGACCAAAGCCGTGCGTCTATGTCTGCCGGCCCGCTCACAGAACGAGATTGGCGGTCTCGAAGTTACGGTGGTCGGTTATATCTGCTTCGATCCGGAGCATCATGAATTTTTCTGGTCGACGCGCCGGTCAGCCACGCAATCGGCGTATCGGACGGCCCGCGCGGCTCTACGTGCGGCGGCATGAACCACGGCATCGAAAATCGCGAGAAAAAATCCGTTCCGATTTGCATCATGGCGTTCTTTGCTCACCCGCGATGAAATCACGGGCGGGAGCTTGATGCGATGATGAATACTGAGGAGGCGATCTCCAAGAAGCTGGTCGATCCAGTTTTTCTGCTGCGTCTGATCCGGGTGCAGCAATATGCAAATGGCACGTTTGCTTTAGCGATGCTTCTCGTAGCCGGCATCTGGGGCTGGCAGCGTCTGCATCCGCCGCGGATGATTCCGATTGGCACCTCCCGCAATGGGCGGCCGGAGCAGCTGATCCCGCTCAACCGACCCAGTTTGTCCGATCGGCAGGTTCTGCAATGGGCGAGCACGACGGTGCGGCGCGCCTATGCGATCGACTGGCGCGATTACGCCAGCAAACTCGATCATGATGCCGATCGGTTCACCACCCCCGCGTGGAATCAGTTCGGTCTATCACTCAAGAGGTCTGGCAATCTCGCGAAAATCAAGGCTTCGCGCATGGTCGGCTGGGTCAAGCCCGATGGGGCCGCGCGTATCGTCAATCGGGGTGTCATCGGCCCTTATATTACCTGGGAAATCGTCGATCCCATCACCGTCCATTACGAAAACGAGTCCGAGCAGATCACCGACCCGCTGATCGTCAAACTGTACGTGCGGCGCGTGGCGTTTGGTCACGATCATGCCGGGGTGGCGATCGAGCAGATCAACGCGGTGCCGCAATGAGCGCGTCAAATGGCCTCACCATATCGGCTCTATCGAAAGCAACCGACCTCGACGCGACGGCTCAGGCACGCATCAAAGCGAGCGAGGATCCGGATCCGATCGTCGCCCTATACCAGCGGCTGGTACACTGGACGTGGGTGTCGATCATCCAGGGCTGCACCGCGTTCCCCCTCCTCGCCATCGCGGCCCCGGCCCTGGTCGCCCGGCCGGTGCCGCCGATCGAGGTGATCGGGCGAGCCGGGACGTTCACCGTGACGCCCTTGCGCAATCTCGCGATGAGCGAGACTTTCATCGCCGATTGGGCGGCTTGCACGATCACCGCAGCCTATGCGGTTAACCCGGTAGATTTCCAGACCATTCTCACCAAGGTCCGGAGGCGTTTCACCGCAGCGGCGTGGCGGTCCTTCGCCGCCTCCTACAAAGCTGGCGGTGATGCGAGCGATCTGCACAAGCTGCTCAAGGAGCAGCTGACCGGGTTTGCCCAGACCACAGCCGACCCGGTCGTCGTCCATCGGGGTTTCGGTCATAACGCGACGTTTACCGTGGCCTTCCCGCTGATCGTGACCTGGCAGAACGCCAACGGGCTGGTCTCGCGCCGCTACGACGTGCGGGTTGTCGTACGCCGGGCATCCGTGCGGCGGCATCACTCCGGACTCGCTATCGAAAAATTCACCGCGGAAAGCAAAGGAGTCTGAGATGCAAACCGTCATGCATATGCCCGTGGTGCGACACCCGAGAGCAACGCGGTATCCAGCGATGATCAGCCGGCGGGCATGGGGAGCATGGCTCCGTTTGCCCATCATCGCCGCAGGATTGACCCTCGCAACGCCCGTAGCACGGGCGCAGGCGACCGGGCAGCAGGGCAATCAGCCCCCTCCACCGGCTTTCACCGCGCCACCGGGTGCAAAGCACCCGGCCTTCGATGCGGCAGAACGCAACGAGATCCCGCTCGAGCCCTGGATGATCGAGCGTCTCGCCCATCGCTACCACCAGGATGAGCAAGCAGAGACCGAGGCAACGATCCCGATGCAGGCGGTCCCGGCCACGACGTCGGTTGCAGTGGCATTCGGACCCGGCGGGGTCACCACCATCGTGCGCACGGTGATCGGCTATCCGACCGCGCTGACTTTTGTCGATTCTACCGGCAGCCCCTGGCCGATCGCCTGGACGGAATCGAGCGCCACGGCCAGGGGGGGCGGCGGGGATTGCACCGGCACCGGCGACGTGCCGGCCGCCAGTGCCACGACCGCCGGTGGCGTGCCCGCGGTGATGGCGTCGGGGTTCAATGTGTGCGTCCCGTTCAAGGGTTCGAACACGCTCGAAATCATGCCGCAGGCTCGCTACCCGCGCGGCGGTCTGCTGGTCAATCTCGAGAATGCGCCACAGCCGATCTCCTTCCTATTGGTCTCCGGCACCAAAACCTATGATTCCACAATCGATGTCCGGATCCTGCAATCGGGTCCGGATGCCAAGCCGCAGATCATCGCGCGGCAGGGTGCGCCCGAAACCGGCGCGCCCTTCCTGACCGCCATGCTGAACGGCGAGCCCCCGGCCGCTGCTGTGCCATTGGCGGTGGTCGGGGCGTCACCCGAGGCCATCCGCGCCTGGCGCTATCGGCATCAGCTGTTCCTACGCACGCGCGACACGGTGCTTTCGCCCGAATGGGATGCCAGCGAGCACGGCGTCGGCGGGGTGACGATCTACGCCATGCCCCCGACGCCGGTGGTGCTGATGTCGTCGGGTGGCCACACGTTCTCTGTCAGCTTCAAGGAGGATTGAGCATGGGCTTCCTGCAGAATCTGAGGGGCCGCCGTCCACGGTCACTGCGCCGGATCGGCACGATCGGCGGGGTACTGGCGGTGGTCCTTGGCCTCGGGGCCTATCATGTCCTGGGCGGTGCCAAACCAAAGCCGACGATCGTCTCGGCGACGCAATTGCCGGACACCGACGCGACGCCGGGTGGCGATCATGCGACCCCCTATATCCGCAAGGTCACCGATGATGAGATCCGACGCACGGCGGATCAGGCCGAACGCGCCCATGTCTCGGCAACGGCGGATCTGCCACCGGCAACGGCAGCGGCTCCCGCGACAACGCAGGTTACGCTGCCGGCGCCGGTGCCGCCCCTGCCGCAGGGTGCCCGGACCATCACCACCGATTACGACCCTCCACCCCCGGCGACCAAATCCCCGCCGCAGATCAACACGGCGCGCTACAATGCCTACAAGAACGCCCTGGCCGCCTTGCAGCATCAGATGACTGGGCCGAGCTATGCCACCCATGTCTATGAGAAGAGCGACCCGTCATCCCGGATCGTCAAAGCCTCGGATCCGCCGCCTTCCGCATCCGTCGGTACGGATGCTGTTTCCCGCGCAACGACCTTGATGGCGTCCCGGATCACACCAGCCGAGACCGTCCTGATCCCGGCGGATCACGGCGTCTATGGCAGGACCCTGACCGGGGTGAGCAGCGACCAGTCGAATGCGACGGTCGTGGTCCAGGCCGAAAGCGGGCCAATCGCGGGCGACCGGATGAGCGGGCATTTCTCAAGCGAAGGGGACCGGCTGGTGGTCACACTGACGGAATTGTCGCTTCAGGACGGTCAGCAGATGCCGATCGATGCGGTGCTGGTGGCTCCGGATTCCATGGAGGAGGCGGTCG
>NZ_JBMFGY010000182.1:0-4757 GCF_049977125.1 Acidiphilium sp.
GTGGTGGAAGGGGTTGGATTCGAACCAACGTAGGCGTACGCCAGCGGATTTACAGTCCGCCCCCTTTAGCCACTCGGGCACCCTTCCACCGCCCGTATTCTTCGATTGTCCCGGCGTTGTCAACGCCATGCCGGGCAGAGTAGAGAGCGGCGATGGAACAGCGTGATCAGCCTCGCAAGCAAAGCAAACCCCACCCCCAGGGACAGGGACATGGCCAAGGACATGGCCAAGGACATGGCCAAGGACATGGTCAGGGGGCTCGCACCGAGCACCGGCCCCGTCAGGATAGTCAGCGTGATCGCCGACCGAGTGCGGGTAAGGCATCTGGGTTGTGGCTCTACGGACTTCATCCGGTCGAAGCGGCGCTCGTCAATCCATCGCGGCGTCTGCGCCGGCTGGTGCTGACCGAGGAAGGCGAAGCCGCGTTGGTCGCCCGGTTACCCAAGCCCTGGGCCATTCCGGGCGAACGGATCGAGCGCGACAAGCTCGACGCAATGCTCGGGCGCGGCGTGGTCCATCAGGGCATCGCCGTGCAGACCGATCCGTTGGCCAATCCCTCGTTGGCCGATGCGCTGAAACGACCCGGCCCGGTGCTGGTGCTCGACCAGATCACCGATCCGCGCAATGTCGGGGCGATTATGCGCTCGGCACAGGCGTTCGGCGCGGCGCTGGTGATCGCCCAGGAGCGCAATGCACCCGAGGAGGGCGGGGCGCTGGCCAAGGCGGCGTCGGGCGCGCTCGAACGGATTCCCTTATTGCGGACGATCAACATCGCCCGCGCGCTGATCGCGCTCAAGGCCGCCGATCTGTGGGTCATGGGCCTCGATGCCGGCGGTGCCACGCGCCTCTCCGGTGCCGCGCTCGGCGGCCGGCGGGCGGCGTTGGTTCTTGGCGCGGAAGGCGAAGGATTGCGGCGGCTCACCCGCGAGACATGCGATGAGCTGGTCTCGCTGGCGATGCCCGGCGGCATGGAAAGCCTGAACGTATCGGCGGCGGCGGCGGTGGCGCTCTACGAGATCATTCGATAGGTGAAACCATCGGCCGCCGCGGCGCTCTCAGCGGTCGCGAGCGCCGCCATCATCGCGTGGTTCGGCGAAAGGCCACAAGCCGGATCGGTGGCGCCGGCGTCTCCGGTCAATGCCAGCGCCTGGCAGCGGCACCCGCCCCAATCGATTTCGGCACGCGGACAGCCCCGGCAGGGGGGCGCCATCCATCCGGTGCCGCGATAGGCCTCGAACGCCGGTGAGCCGGTCCAGATCGCGCCGACACTGCGCTCAGTGACACGCTCGAACGCCAGATCGAGGGTCTCCGCCGCGTGGCAGGGGAGCATCTTGCCGGAGGGTGTGATGTTGAAAAACTGCCTGGCCCAGCCGCCCATGCAGGATTTCGGGCGCGCGGCGTAATAATCCGGCACCACGTAATCGATGACCAATGTTCCCGCCAGCCGCGCCCGTGCCGCCGTCACGATGCGCGTCGCCTCATCGAGTTGCGCGCGGGTCGGGATCAGGGCGGCGCGGTTTTTCAAGGCCCAGCCGTAATATTGCACATGCGCGACCTCGATCCGCTGCGCGCCCGACTCGACCGCGAGTTCGATCATGTCGGCGAGTTGGTGCAGATTCTGGCGATGCATCACCGCGTTCACGGTCAATGCCAGACCCGCTTCACGCACCAGCCGCGCCGCCGCGTGTTTTTTTTCATGGGCGCGGGGCAGACCGGCAACATGATCGGCGGTGGCAGCCTCGGCTCCCTGGAAACTGATCTGCACATGGTCGAGCCCGGCCTCGACCAATGTCGCCATGCGCCGGGCATCGAGCAGGACGCCCGATGTGATCAGGTTGGTATAGAGCCCGTGATCGCGCGCGTGGCGGATCAGCACGGCCAGATCATCGCGCACCATCGGTTCGCCACCGGAAAAATGGGCTTGCAGAATGCCGAGCGCCGCGGCCTCGGTGATCACGCGCCGCCAGGTTGCGGTATCCAGCTCGTCGCGCGCGCGGTCCATCGCCAGCGGGTTCGAACAATAGGGACATTTCAGCGGGCAGCGATGGGTCAGCTCCATCAACATCGCGAGCGGCGGGGCGAGCTCGTTCATGCGGCGATCATGCCTTTCAGGACCAGATCATCGAGCATCTCGATACAATCGGCCAAGACCGCATCGGGCGGTGCGTCGTATTGCGCGGCCAGATGGGTCGCGATGGCGCCGAGATTGGCGACGCCATCGCAGGCCTGCAGAATCGCGACCGCGATCGGGTCGGGCATGATGACGCGTTCGGGGGCGAGCAGAACATGACAGAAGCGCGCCGGATCGAAGCGGAATCGCACGTGCCGCGCCAGCTTCGGAATGCTCGCCGCGGTCAGGCTCACGACCAGACACCGCCATGGCCGAACGCGCCGGGCGGGATCATGCCGGGCAGGACATAGGCATGGTGCAAAGCATCGAGCTGCGCCCAGAGCACGTCGCATTTGAAACCGAGGGCGGCGATCACCGCGCGCTGCTGCTCGGGGGTGCGGGCGTGACGCTTGACGTAATCGAGCGCGAAATCGGCGTCGCGGGGGGCCTGATCGAGTCTCGCGTTGAAATAGGCCAGCGTGTCCTTGGTGATGAAACGATAGCCGGCCAGCATGCCGGCGACTCGCTCGGAAATGATGGTGGGTGAGAACATCTCGGTCAGCGACGAGGCGACGGCCTCGAGCAAGGGCCGGTCGCGCACGAAATCGATATAGGCCTGAACCGCGAAGCGGGTTGCCGGCAAGGCGCGGGTGCGGGCGGTGACCATGTCACGATCGAGGCCGAGGCCATCGGTCAGGGCGAGCCATTTCGCGATGCCGCCCTCGCCGGCCGCCGATCCGTCGTGATCGATCAGGCGTTGCCGCCATACGCGACGAAGATCGGCATCCTCGGCGCGGGCGATCAAGCTGGCGTCCTTGATCGGGATCGCCGCCTGATAGCAATAACGGTTCAGCGCCCAGGCCTGGACCTGGCGCCGGTTCAAGGCACCGCCATGCAACAGCTGATGGAACGGATGGCGGTTGTGATAACGCGCCGCGCCGAGCGCGCGCAGTTCGGCTTCGAGCTCATCGGCGCTCATCAGGACAGTCATAGGCTCAACTCCATTCCATCATGGGCGACGATCCAGCCGGCGCGTTCGGCCTGTTCGCGTTCGGGCGAATCCTCGAGGATCATCGGGTTGCTGTTATTGACATGGACGAAGATTTTCCGGCCGATCGATGCCCCCGCGAGGCTGGCCAGCGTGCCGTCCGGACCGCTGACGCTGATATGGCCCATGCGGGCGCCGGTTTTGGCCAGCAGCCCGGCATCGATCATTTCATTGTCGTGCCAGAGCGTGCCGTCGAACAGAAGCAGCGGGGCGTTGCGCAGGCGGCGCACCAGGGTTTCGGGCACGGCGGCGCAGGCTGGAATATAGAAGAAACCGGCACCGTCGGCGCCGGTGATTTTCAGCCCCAGCGTGTCACCGGCGGCGGAACCGAGATCGGGGCTGGCCGTGTCCTCGGCGTAAAGGGCGATTTTGCCGGGGACGGCGAACGCCTCGATGGTGATGCCGAGATCGCGGCCGGCGGCGTCGGTGAGGGCCGTCGGGCGGTCGGGTTCGAGGCGACGGCGGGGCACCTGATCGGCGGCGAGGACGCGGAACATCGGGTTGGCGTCGAGCAGGCCGTGGATGCGAACACCGGCATAAAGGGCGAAAGGCTGATGCTCACGCAGCGTGAGCAACCCGGCGGTGAAATCGACATCGCCGCCGGTGAGCACCACAGCGGCGATCGGGCTGTCGCGCGGCGGGGTGCGCGGGTGCAGGGCAGGGGTTGCGAGAATCTGCTGGCGCAGATCGGGCGAGGCATTGATGATGACATAGTCGGTGCCGTTGGCACTGACGGCCAGCGCCGCCTGGGTCCGCGGCCTTGCTGCCTTATCGCCCGCACGGGCACGTCTGCAGTTGACACAGGCGCAATTCCATTGCGGAAAACCGCCGCCAGCGGCGGCGCCGAGGATGATCAGTTTCATGGCGAGGCAAGATCCGCCGGGCGCGACACGCGCCGCCCCCGGCGCCCGTTCATTGTTCAGTCGATGTCGGCGCAGGCGTAGCAGTTGATTTCGGTGCCCACAGCGATTTCAACGAGTTTCGGCTTGGTCCACATGGTTGTTTCTCCTCACAATTAACATTTGCGACGGTGTTGCCCGCCTTTCCCCGACCGGGGACACTAACCATACGTCAAGCCCGTGTCGTTGCAAGCACGATTATTGGCTTGCGGTCGCGGTGTGACATAATAGGACAATCGAGGCGGATTTCCGCGGGCGATCAGCTTGACGCGCCACTTTTCGATAATTTGTTGCGATAATTTAACGATTGGCGCGCGCGAACGCGCCGCCCGCCGATCAGCGATTTTTGAAACTCTTGCGATCGGGGATGAAATAATGATTGCCCGGACCGAGCGGCGGCGGGGATGAGGTGATCGGCGGGAATACCACAACCGGGCGCGCTCGGCGCGGTCGGGGGGTGGAACTGCCGCAGGACGATAGCGAAACGCCCGGAAACCAGAAGAAAAATTCTTTGATTCTGGTTCGTACTGGTGAAACCTCCGGAACCCCGCACCTCGTAGGGTGGGATGCCCTTCCGCATCCCACCATCCTTCGGCACCAAATCCCCGACCCCCAAACCATTCCCCCACCCTCCAAACCACCGCGAACCAGAGGAACAAAAGTTTTTTGCTCCTTTTTTCCAAAAAAGGAGCCTTCCCTT
>NZ_JBMFGY010000183.1:0-4738 GCF_049977125.1 Acidiphilium sp.
GTATGGAACCGGTTCCAGCGCAGGTTCGACAGCGTGTCGAGCATCGCATTGTCGGTCTGCGGCGGGGCGGCTGGTCGGGGCATCGGCGGTCCTTGCGTTGGTTGGGTCGGGCGATACGGCGGTCCGCCGCCGCTGGTCACGGGACGGGGAGGCGCGATCATCCCTCACGGTTCATGCGGTGTCGATGGTCGGCTCTCGCGGGTGGGCGGAAAAATCGGACGGGGCGATGAGCTGACCCCGGCGGGGGTTGATCGGGGGGTGCCGGCTTGGCGGCGCGTGATCCGATCACAGATAGGCTATATGATAAATGACAATGGTGACGCCATGACCCCCTTCCGGCCGCGACCCGGAGCAGGATTTTGGTGTCGCGCGTGACCGTCTCCCTGCCGGTCGCGGGACGGCTGGTGCTGGTCGGTGGCGGGCATAGCCATGTCGAGGTGCTGCGGCGCTTCGGCCTCGATCGGCTGGCTGGCGCGCAGGTGAGCGTGATCGGGCGGGATCGGCACACGCCCTATTCCGGGATGCTGCCGGGTCTGATCGCCGGGCAGTATGAGTTCGACGACGCGCATATCGACCTCGCGCGGCTGTGCCGGTTTGCCGGTGCGGCGTTCCGGCATGACGAGGCGATCGGGCTCGATCTCGACCTTGGGGTGGTGCTGTGCCGCGCGGGGCCGCCGGTTGCGTTTGATGTGCTCTCGATCAATATCGGGTCGTCGCCATGGCTCGGCAATGTGCCGGGGGCGGCGGAGCATGCCGTCGCGGTCAAGCCGATCGGGCGGTTTCTCGAGGCGTGGACGGCATTGTGCGATCGGGTGATGGCGGGCACCGGGCCGGTGCGGATCGCCGTGGTCGGGGCCGGGGCCGGTGGGGTGGAGATGGTGCTCGCGATGCAGGTGCGGTTGCGGGCGCTGCTCGCGGCGGCGGGGCGGGACGATCGGCGGATCGGCTACACGCTGATCGGGCAGGCGGATCATGTGCTGCCGGGCCATGAAGCCGCGGTACGACGGCGGTTCACGCGGGTTCTGCGCGAGCGGTCGATCCGCGTGATCACCGGGCAGGCGATCGTCGCGGTCGAGAATCGGGTGGTGCGGTGCGCGGATGGCGGACGTCATGATTTCGATGAAATTCTGTTCGTGACCAGCGCCGGGGCGGCGCCATGGCTGGGGTCATCCGGGCTTGCGCTGGATGCGCGGGGGTTCATCAAGGTTGATGCGACGCTGCGGTCGGTCTCGGATGAGCGGGTGTTCGCGGCGGGGGATATCGCCACGGTGGTCGGGCATGAACGGCCGAAATCCGGCGTGTTCGCGGTGCGCCAGGGCAAGCCGCTGGCGGCTAATCTGCGGCGGGCTTTGGCCGGTGAGACGCTGCGGGCGTTTCAGCCGCAGCGTGACGCGCTGGCGCTGATCGGCACCGGGGATGGCTCTGCGGTGGCGGCGCGGGGGCGCTGGAGTGTCGAGGGGCGGCTGGTCTGGCGCTGGAAGGACTGGATCGATCGGCGGTTCATGCGGCGCTATCAGGCGTTGCCGATGTGATACCCATCACAGCACCGGGCGGCGGCGGGGGGTAGAACGGGGTCATCGACAATGACCGTTCCAGCCAGGAGATTTCCAATGAGCCCGATCGCCGCCCTGACCCTGAATATCCGCCGCATCGCCATTCGCGCGCTGGGCTTCGCCCCGTTCGTCGCGGCGGTTCTGCTGACGCTCGACCTCGGTCACGCCGTGGTGCCGATGATCTGATCGCGCCCGGGGTGATCACTTTTCCGCATCGGGGTGAGCTGTTTTTTGTTCTATGCGGCGAAATCGGTGTCGTTTACGCCTGAGCCAGGGGTCATCGTTCGTTTCGCCGGCATCAGCGTTCCGTTTCCCGATACAGATCATCGCGCAGAGTCCGTGCTCGACGCCGGGCAGGGGAGTTTCACATGGATCTTCAGATTTTCAACGCTGATTTCATTGACATCAAGACGCCGCTCCGTTCGCCGGCCGATCCGGCGCAGGACGAGCGGGTTGCCCGCGTGCGCGCGGCGGCGGATGGGCGCGAGCGGGCGGGTACTGTTGCCGCGGCGGGCGAGGAGACCGGGCGGTGAGCAGCGATGTTTCCGACCGCGCGGTCGGTTTGCCTGGCGGTGCCGCCGTGCGGCCGCGGGCGCGGGGGGTCAAACGGGCGGTGCTGATCGGCGCCGGGCTGGTGCTGCTGGCGGGGGCGGCGCGCTATGGCGATCAATGGTGGCGGGTCGGCCGCTTCGTGATGACCACCGATGATGCCTATGTGGGCGGCAATGTGACGCCGCTGGCGGCGCATGTGTCGGGTTTCGTCGCGGCGATTCCGGTCGGTGATAATGATTATGTCCATCGTGGCCAGGTGGTGCTGCGGCTCGAGGCGAATGATCTGACGGCGGCGGTGACGCGGGCCGAAGCGCTGGTGTCGCAGCGGCGGGCCGCCGTCGCCGCGTTGCAGGCGCGCTATGCTGCCCAGCACGCGGTGATCGCCGAGGCGGCGGCGGAGCTCGCGGCGAGGCAGGCCGCCGCGCAATTCGCCGTCAGCACCGCCACGCGCTATCGTCACCTCGGGGGCGGCGATGCGGCTTCGGCCGAGGATGTCCAGCGCTCGGCCGAAGCCGCGGCGGTGGCCGGGGCAGCGGTCAGCGCGGCGCAGGCGCGGTTGGTGGCGGCGCGTCAGACGCTTGCGGTGCTCGCCACCGAGATCACCGCGGCCCAGGCGGTTGTGACCGCCGCCGAGGCGGATCTGCGGATGGCGCGGATCGCGCGGGGCTATGCCACCATCACCGCGCCGATCGATGGGTATGTCGCGGATCGTTACGCCCAGCGGGGCGCCTTCGTCGCGGCGGGAACGACGTTGCTTTCGATCGTGCCGGCGCATCGTTTGTGGGTGGATGCGAATTTCAAGGAGGATGATCTCGCGCGGATCCGGCCGGGCGATCCGGCGCGGATCGTGGCCGATGAATTGCCGGGCCGGGTGTTCCATGGTCGTGTCGTTAGTCTCGCGCCGGCGACCGGGGCGATTTTCAGCGTGATTCCGCCGCAGAACGCGACCGGTAATTTTACCAAGATCGTCCAGCGGGTGCCGGTGCGGATCGCGCTCGATGGCGCGGCGCGGACCCTTGGCCTGTTGCGGCCGGGCTTGTCGACGACCGTCAGCGTCGATACCAGGACGGGTCCGGTCCGCGACCAATGAGGGACGGCGCGTCCCCGAAGCGCGTGCTGCTGCCGTTTTCGGTCATGTGCGTCGGTTATTTCATGGCGCTGCTCGATATTCAGATCGTCGCCTCCTCGCTCGCTTCGATCGGGGGCGGGTTGTCGGCGGGGCGGGATCAGATCAGCTGGGTGCAGACCGCCTATCTGATCGCGGAGATCATTGTGGTGCCGCTGTCGGGCTGGCTGACCCGGCTGTGCTCGACCCGCTGGCTGTTCGCCGGTTCGGCGCTCGGCTTCACCGTGGCGAGCCTGTTGTGCGGGATGGCCTGGAACATGCAGAGCATGATCGTGTTTCGCGCGTTGCAGGGATTGCTCGGCGCCTCGATGATCCCGACGGTCTATACGACGGCGTTTCATTATTTTCAGGGGCATCGGCGGCTGATCGCCTCGGCGGTGATCGGCGTGCTCGCCTCGCTCGCGCCCGCGCTCGGGCCGGTGGTGGGCGGATTGATCACCGATACGCTGGGCTGGCGCTGGCTGTTCATGATCAACCTGATCCCCGGCCTGTGTGTGGCGATCGGGGTTGCCCTGCTCGTCGATGTCGACCGGGCGGATGCGGGCGAGGCGCGCCATGCCGATTATCCCGGCATTGTGCTGATGGCGCTGGGGCTCGGCACGCTGGAATATGTGCTCGAGGACGGCGCGCGGTGGAACTGGTTCAGCGATGCGACGATCCGGACCTGCGCCATGGTTTCGGCGGTCAGCGCGGTGCTGTTCGTGATCCGCAGCCTGAGTTTCGCGACACCGGTGGTTGATTTGCGGGCGTTGCGCAACCGCAATTTTCTGATCGCGTGCCTCCTGTCGCTGGTGACCGGGGTGGGGGTGTTTTCGACGATTTATCTGACGCCGCTGTTTTTGGGGTATGTGCGCGATTTTTCGGCGTGGCAGACCGGTATCGCGGTTGCGGCCACCGGCATCGCCTCGCTGGCGGGGGTGCCGCTGTATGTCGTGCTTGGCCGGCGGGTCGATCTGCGCTGGCTGATGCTGGGGGGGTTGATCAGTTTCGGCCTCGCGACCTGGCAGTTCAGTTTCATCACGCATGACTGGGGCGGGCGGCAATTGCTGGTGCCGCAGATTCTGCGGGGGTTGCCGCAGATTTTCGTGGTGGCGCCGGCGATCACCCTCGGCCTCGGGGCGTTGCCGGCGGAGCGGCTGAAATATGCCTCCGGCCTGTTCAACATGATGCGCAATCTGGGCGGGGCGATCGGCATCGCGGTGTCGGGGGCGATTTTGAACGATCAGACCAACCGGCATTTTATGATGATCGCCGGGACGCTGACGCCGTCGAATCAGGCGATGGACCAGGTGCTGCACGGCATCACCACGCGGCTGGCCCCGGTGCTCGGCTCGGCCCATGCCAGCCATCAGGCCGCGCTGCGCTGGCTGTATGCGACGGCCTATCGGGAAGCCTCGACCATGGCGTTTGCCGATGCGTTCCGGGCGATCATGCTGATGTTCATGCTGGTGACGCCGCTGGTGCTGCTGCTGCGCAAGGCGAACGCGCCGGTCGAGCCGGGCTGAGC
>NZ_JBMFGY010000184.1:0-2751 GCF_049977125.1 Acidiphilium sp.
CGACCGGCGAAATTTTTGAGGATGACGAATTCCCGGAGATCGATCCGGCCCTGCTCGACCTCGTGGACGCTTGGGTGGCTCTGGAGGGCCAAACACCCGACCGCGATTTGCTGCTGGAAACCCGCCGGACGGCGGAGATGCCGATGATCTTTCAGGCGCTCCATATCGGCGTTCTGACGCGGCGCGCGGACAATGATCTCAAGGCCGACGGCTTGGAACGTGTGATCGGGGTTCTGCTGGACACCGTCCACCGACGCGCGAGCAGTGGGACCGGGGGCGTTACCCTGGAGTCGATCTCTGCGGCGATCGATCATGGGATCGCCCATAAGACCGTACCGCCGGAAGCCCGTACCTTGTTCAACCGGCTCAGGCCGCGTCAGACCACCACGCCGATCGGCGGGGATCCCGCGCTCGATCGGCTGGTCCAGCGCATCCAGGGCCTGCGGGCCAAAACCGTCGAACAGGGATGTACTGAACAGGAAGCCATGGCGGCCGCCGAAAAGGTCGCCGAACTGCTCGATCGGTATGGCCTGTCGCTCAGTGAACTGGAGTTTCAGGCGCAGCCCTGTGAAGGGATCGGCATCCAGACCGACCGCCGACGCATGGGCCCGATCGACGAGTGCATCCCCGGTATCGCGGCATTCTTCGAATGCCGGGTCTGGGCCGAACGCCCGCACAACGCCAGGTTCCGCTACATCTTCTTCGGGCTGCGCGCGGACGTGATCGCCGCGCAGTATCTTTATGAGCTGGTGGAACGGGCTTTTGCAACCGAAACCGATAGGTTTCGGCAGAGCGATCTCTACCGGGAAATGGCCGGTGATCGTCGCAGTGCCACTCACTCCTTCCAATACGGGTTGTCGCGCGGCATCACGGCCAAGCTCCACAGTCTGCGCGTGACCCGTGACGAGATGAACCGCAGCGCTTCGGGACGCGATTTGGTGCCGATCAAGGCGGTGGTGGTCGAGGATGAACTGGCGAAGCTCGGACTTAACCTCACAGCGAAGTCGGCCAATCGTGGTAAGCGCGTACTCAGGGACGCTTACGCAGCCGGACAGGAAGCTGGTGAACGGTTCGAAATCGTCTCTGCCATCGCTACGGCGTCATGAATGTCATTACCCTGGAACCGTTCCCGCTGAAGAATCCATTCGTCCAAGGTAGCAACCGATCGTATGTCGCGCGGTGGGCATGGTTGGTGTGCCTGACGCTTCTCGCAACGATCGGGCTTAACGCGATTAGGGTGCCCTCGGCGGCGTTGTTTGCTGGCTTATTCGTTGCAATTGTCTTCGCACTGCTGGGGTGGGCGCCCCAGGGGGTCTCTCCGCGGCTTGTAACTGCGGCCCAGTCGGTGCTCGGCGTGATGATCGGCATGCTGGTCAAGGGAACCACTGTACGCGTCCTCGGCGATCATATCGTCGGTGTCGTGTTCGTAACGGTGACAACGCTGCTCGTGAGCATCGCCGCCGGATTGCTGCTGAGCCTTCGGCGCGACGTCGATCCTGTCACCGGGGTGCTGGCTCTAACTACCGGAGGCGCTTCAGCGATCGTGTCATTGGCGGCTCAGTTCGGTGCTGATGACCGGATGATTGCGATCGTGCAGTATCTGCGGGTCGGGATCGTGACAGCGAGCATGCCGCTGGTGGTCGCGATGGCGTTTCATCCCCATCGTCACGCTGTACCCACGGCAGCGGTCGTTAATGCGCCATGGTATGTCGGGCTTGGGCTCCTGCTGGTTGCCGGACCTCTCGGCGTTGCGCTCGCGCGGGTTACTCGTTTGCCTGCGGGGACTTTGCTGGGTCCGATGATCATTTCCGGTGCCGTGACTCTTTCAGGTTGGGCGTCGCGAGCCATCGTACCAATGCCCTTGGTGGATGTCGCTTACGCGCTGATCGGCTGGCAAGCCGGTGTGCGCTTCACCATGACGCGGCTTATGCAGGTGGGACGCGCGTTGCCGGCGGCAACCGTGCTCATCTTGTTGGTCAATCTGATTTGCGCCGGGCTTGGTGTGCTGCTCGCCCGTTTGACCGGAGTAAGCGTTTTCGATGGCTATCTCGCGACCGTGCCGGGAGGTATCTATGCTGCGCTGGCTCTTGCGATTTCCAGTCGGACCGAAGTGACGTTCGTACTCGCGGTGCATGTCCTGCGGGTGGTGATGTTGATGATCGTGATGCCGGTGCTCGCGCGGGTTTTGAGGCGATATGGCGCTCCGGGTATGATGGGGAGATTGTGAGATGTGCGGCGGTTGGTAATTGCTCGCCGGCTTGGAGCCCTGCCCATACCATAGTTGTCGGGCCGATTAGTCTCTGTCATAGCCGAGGACCGTCGGAACGAACGGTACTAAGGATCAAAGGGGGGATCATAACATGTCAAGTATTGGATCAACCGGTCAATCGCAAACCGGTTCAGCAGGACCAACACGCCATCAGATCACCAAGGTGGCCGTTGCCAGTATTGTTGGTTCGGTGATCGAACAATATGACTTCCTGGTCACCGGTATTATTGCAGCCACGGTTTGGGGCGGGATTTTCTTCAAACTGCACGAACTCGCGGCTGTTGCGGCCGCGATTGGTGTTTATGGCATCGGCATCATGATCCGCCCAGTTGGCGCCTATATTTTCGGCAACATTGCCGATCGTTCCGGTCGAAGGAACGCGATGGTGTATGCCCTCGTGCTCATGGGCGTCAGCACTCTGCTGATCGGGTTGACGCCGACGTACGATTCCATTGGGGTGATCGCGCCGATCCTGTTGATCG
>NZ_JBMFGY010000184.1:2761-4717 GCF_049977125.1 Acidiphilium sp.
GCGGAATTCGGCACCGCTTCGACCTGGGTAATCGAACAGGCGGCGCGGTCGAAATACCGCGGGTTCTGGGGTGCATGGGTCGGATTTGCGATCCCTATCGGTTTGTTGCTTGGCTTCGGTTCGGTGATTTTCGTTAAATCACTGATGAGCCCGGCGGCATTTATTGCCTACGGGTGGCGGATCTTTTTCTTTATCGGTTTTGCGGTTGCGATCGTCGGTCTGATCATCCGTCTGCGTACCGAGGACAGTTTTCTGTTTGAAGGGCTCAAAGCCGATCGCAAGGTACTTGACTATCCAGCAGCGCGAGTGTGGCGGGAAATGCCCGGACGGATTCTGCGGATGTCGCTGGTGAACGCGATGTTCAGCGGTGCCTTTTTCCTGAGTTTCGTGTTTGGCACGAGCTATATGAAAGTGGTGGGCTTCACTGGCGGTCAGGCGGAGGCGATCGGACTCCTGGCCGCCGCGTTCATGCTGGTATTCATGATCATCGGTGCCTTTTTAGCCGATAAGCTTAGCCGTCGTACCGTCCTGCTGACCGCGGCCATCACGTTTCTGATCTTTGCGATCCCGTATTTCTACCTGATCAACACCCATCAATTGCTTTTGGCTGCGATTGCGGAAATTATCGGTTTTGGCTTCGTATTCGGCTTTGGTTATGGCGCGATCCCAGCCTTTTATACCGAGAATTTTCCAACTCGGTATCGTGCCTCCGGGGCAAGTGCAGGGTATCAGATCTCACAAGTTTACGGTGGCGGCCTGATCCCGATCATGGCAGGACTGATTCTCAAGAGCGTCGGGATCAAGCATGCGTTCATCTACATCGGCCTTCTGGTGATGGTCTATGCGTTGGCGGCGATCTGGGCGATCCTGGCGACACCGGAAACCAAGGGTACCGACCTCGTGAACTGACATCATGTTTAGGTCAGTTGAAGATGTCTTTTGGGACGTGGCCGTGGTCGGCGGTGGCAATGCGGCTTTGTGTGCTGCCATCACTGCGCGCGAGGCGGGTGCTACCGTTGTGGTGCTTGAAGCATCGCCGCGGACGTTTCGCGGCGGCAACTCTCGCCATACCCGCAATCTGCGCGCGATGCACGACCGTCCAGACGGCGTTCTGGTGGAAAACTATGGCGAGGATGAGTATTGGGACGACCTGCTGCGCGTTACCGGCGGGCAGACCGACGAACATTTGGCGCGCATGACCATTCGTGCGTCGGCTGGTGCCCCGGCGTGGATGGCGGCACACGGTGTCGCGTTTCAGCCGTCGCTGAGCGGCACGCTCAGTCTGGGACGGACCAACGCGTTTTTTCTTGGCGGGGGTAAGGCGCTGGTGAATGCCTATTTTGCGACGGCCGAAAGGTTGGGAGTGCGCATTCTCTATGACACCGAAGTCACGGCGATGACGCTTGATGAAGGATTTGTCCGTGATCTGAAATTGGTGAGCCGGGGGTTTCCCGTCACGTTGCACGCACGTGCGGTGATTGTGGCGAGCGGCGGCTTTCAGGCCAATACCTCCTGGATGCGGGAATCCTGGGGTGAGGCGGCTGACAATTTCATCATTCGCGGGACGCCTTATGCCCAAGGCACAGTGCTGCGCGATCTGCTCCGGCAGGGTGTCGCGTCGGTGGGTGATCCGACACAGTGTCACGCGGTTGCGATCGATGCCCGTGCTCCGAAATTCGACGGAGGAATCGTCACTCGGCTTGACTGCGTTCCGTTCAGCATTGTGGTGGATCGGGACGGCCAGCGATTCTACGATGAGGGTGAAGACGTCTGGCCTAAACGTTATGCGATCTGGGGCCGTCTGGTGGCGCAACGTCCGGGACAGATCGCCTATTCGATCATTGATGCCAAAGCGGAACCCCTATTCATGCCCTCGGTGTTTCCCGCGATCCGCGCCGGGACAATCGACGATCTAGCATGCAAACTCGGGCTCGATCCAACTGCGCTACAAGCAAC
>NZ_JBMFGY010000185.1:0-4682 GCF_049977125.1 Acidiphilium sp.
ACACCAGAATCGTTCTCGGGCCGTTTGGCAAGTCCCATCCGGATTCTCACAGAGTCGGGGTATACCCACAGTGCCGCGCACGCGGCCAATGTTCGTTCAAAACACGATGGTGAACTCGGCTTGCGCCACAACGGCATTCGGCTCAACTTTCATACGGTCCTCCTGGTCCGGGATACCACCGCCAGGATGCATAATATATTGCAGATCGGGCGTCGCGGTCAGCCACGGCGTGATCAGCGCGGTATAGTCCAATTCGAAATCGGTCTCCGCGCTAGGGATCGGTTTGCCAAGGTTGCCGAGGGCATTTTCCGACCGGACCAAGCTTATTTTCCGTGCGCTGATCCGGTCATAGGAAATGGCGAAAGCGGCGGAATCGTGCGGACGGCCGGGGAAAGTGCCATTCAGCACGATGCCACCCTGTACGTCTAACGAAATAAGGTTGTGGCTGGGGGGCGCATAGGCGATCCGGGAAAAGACACGTAGCCTGCGTGAGCCGCATCCGTGCCAGAGGGTCTGGGTATCGCCGGCATAGATCACGTAATCCCCCCGGTCGGCCCGGGGGCTTCCGACATTCGTGCCAATCGCATTTAGTGCGAGGCTTTGCCCCGTCACACTGTACAGCAGATCCGGCCGACTCAGCGTGTCGTAGAGGCCACCTGCAAGAACCTTGCCCTTCCCAAAACCGGGCAGACGATAAGCGTAATCTGCTTCGCCGATCATCAGCGCACCGGTATCAAGCGGAAAGATCAACCCGTTGGAATCGCGCGCGGGAGGTAGCGGACCTTCGAGTGGCTGGCCGAGCGGATCGCCGCTGAACAAGCCGCCGCGCAGCCGCAGTTGCCGAGTAACCTGCACGGCGATCATCGCGCCAGGTCCTTCATAGGAATAGGCCGGACCACCTCCAGGAAGATTGTTTGCCATGATGTTGCGGTAGGTGAAATTCGAGTTGACCAGCACCGAAGCGGCCGGATTTTGGTCGAAGTTCTCGTCGATACCAAACTTGCCGAGTTTGATATGGATTGTGTCGCCTGATGAGCGCCAACTTAGATAGGCGTCACCCAAGCGCGCCCCGTCAGGGGCCTCCTCATAAGACAAGCCACTCAGACTATGGACGTAATAGGCGGTAGGTCCGTGGCCTTGCACGACCCAAGCAGAGAGATAACCCGACAGACCCGGAATGCCGGTATAGCGTGCAAGGCCGACCCGCGCCGAAAGCGTCAGCAGCGCCGCAAAGGCCCTTCCCTGTCTAGCCCCACCGCCAAGCACGACAGACGGGACGGGTTGCTCAACCGCGCCGAGCTTTATTCCGTACCCGGCAAGAAATGGCCGCACGCCTGCCCAATCGCCAAAAAGGTGGTGGCGGGACCAGATCGATGTTGGCTGGTTGGCGTACGCTGTCGGGGTCATGCTCGAAACGACCAAAGCAGCAAGGCACAACACCGTGCGGCCACCAGAACGTCGGTGATTTTTCATCGCCGACTATCAACACCCCTAATCCAGAACTTCCGCAACCCGCCTCACGTAAAAGTCACACCGTGTCAGTTTCCCTTGAAGAGACTCTGCGTCAAAGTTGGTGCAGGTCTGCTTTGGTGAGTGAGCTCAGAAATCACCCCACGCTCTGATGCGCCTGATCCCAGGTGATCAAGCGCGGGCGGTCGCGACGGATCACCTGGCCGGGGATCGCGAGTTCGATCCGTCGGAGCGCCTGGCGGACCGCTGCCGCGTCGATCAGCTTCGGCGGGGTGCGGTGCGCGAGGATGTAGGCATAACGATTGGTCCCGGGCGGGAACGGATCGTGCGGCCCGAGCGAGGTTTTCCCCTGTGGCACCGGCGGCTTCAACGGAATGCGGAAGCGTTTGCTGACGGCGGCGAGGGTGGCACCTTGCAGCGGCGGAATGCCGAACAATGGGCCCATCTGGCGGATGATGCTGCCGACCACCGGGGCCGCCACATAGCCGCCGGTGGTGAAGCCATAGCAGAAATGCTGCATCTTCTTCGTCGCCTTCGGGTGGATCACCATGGCGTAGACGATGTAGCGCGGATGGTTCGATGGAAAGATCGCGATGAACCCGGCATCGTTCAGCCGGTTGTAATAGCCGCCGCTCGGCCGCACCACCTGCGCCGTGCCGGTCTTGCCGCCGACGAGGTAGCCATGGACCCGCGCATAGATCCCGGTGCCCGACAGCACCACGTCGCGCATCAGATTGCGCATCACGACCGAGACATGCCGCCGCATCACCCGCACGCCACGCCGGGGCGGTGCGCCGGGTCGGCGGGCGAGCAGGGTCGGGCGATAGAGGATGCCGCCGTTGACGATCGCATCCTCGGCGTTGACCAGTGTCATCGGCGCCATCGCGATGCCATTGCCGAACGAGACCGTCATGGTGGTCAGCATCCGCCAATCCGCCTTCGGATGCCAGATCGGCGGCTGCACGCCGGGCAACTGGATCGGCGGCGGTTTGAAGAAGCCGAGTTTGCGCAGCCATGCGCGCTGGAGCTTCGGCCCCATGATCGTCGCGATCCGCGAGGTGCCGATCACCGAGGAATAGGCAAGGATCGCCGGCATTGCGAGCCAGTAGGTCACCGGCTCGTAGTCGCGGATCACGAAACCGTCGAGCGAGAGCGGATGGCTGGTGTTGAACCGGTCCCAGTAATGCATCATGCCCGACTGCATCGCCCCGGCGAGCGTCACCACCTTCATCATCGAGCCCGGCCCATAATCGCCGGAGACGCAGCGGTTGAACAACAGCGACGGGTTCACCGTATGCAGGTCGTTGGCGTTGTAATCGGGCAGGCTCACCATCGCGAGGACCCGCCCGGTCATCGACTCGACGATGCTGCACGCCCCCTGCGCCTTGTAGTCCGACACCGCCTTCGCCAGCGCCTTGTGAACGATGTTCTCAAGCGCAACCGAAACCGACAGCCGCAACGGCCGTCCCGGGTCCCTGGTCAGGCGCTTGTTGAAATAGCGCTCGACACCGCTGATCCCCTGCTGCCCCGGCGTCACCCCGCCCAGAATATGTGCTGCGATATCATCGTTCGGATAATGGCGCTGCCAGGTCCGCTGGAAATAGATGCCGGGAATGCCGAGCCGGTTGATCGCGAGTTCCTGCGCGGAGGTCAGGTAGCGATCGAGATAGACGAAGCCGTAATGGCGGTTGCTGAGGCGGATGAGCAGATCGCGCCGGTTCAGAAACGGCAGGATGGCAAGGATCCGGCTTGTGTCGCGCCGCGGGTGCCTGATCTGCTTCGGGTCGGCGAACAGCGCCGCACTCGGCAGCGATACCGCAAGAATTTTGCCGGAGCGATCGAGGATTGGGGCACGATCGGGTGGCGCGATGGTGTCGGCAAGGTCGGGCCGGGTTGCGGCGATGACCACCGGGTTGGGCAGGATCGGGGCGATCACGGTCGCCAGCACGAGTTTCCCCGCGAGGACGATGTAGATCGCCACGAAACAGATCATGCCGAACACCAGCCGCCAGCGGAACCTGCCGTGCCAGAGCCCGCTCTCCGCGTTGTCCGCCCCGCTCAAAGGTTGGCGACAGCGGTCTTGCGGGCGAGAAACCAGGCATCGAGGGCGGTTTTCATCGAGGTCGCGAGCCGCAGCCTGAAGGCGTTGGTCCGCAACGCGGCTTCGTCGTCCGGGTTCGAGAGGAATGCGGTTTCGATCAGCACGCTCGGGATCGCGGCGGATTGCAGAACCACGAAGGTGGCATGCCGGGCCGGGTTCTGAAGCATGTCGACCTGCCGGGCGAGGGAGCCGACCATCTTGTCCTGCAGGAGATGCGATTGGGCTTTGGTGCTCTGATCCATCAGGCTGAACAGGATGCGCGAAACCTGGGGTGAGACACCGCGGAACGTCGGGTTCGAGATGCGTTCAACACTGTTTTCGGTACGCGCGATCTCGGCGGCGAGCGGATCGGACGACGTGTTGGAAAAGGTAAACACGCTGGCACCGCGCACCACCGTGTTCGGCGCGACCGAATTGGCGTGGACCGACATCAGCACGGCGGCCTTGTGTTTCTCCGCGATGCCGACCCGCTCGGTCAACGGCAGAAACACGTCGCGCTCGCGGGTCATCATCACGTCATACCCGCCGCGGGCCAGCGTATTGCGCAGATCCCAGGCAGTGGCGAGTGCGATGTCCTTTTCGTAAAGATTTCCGGCTCCGATACAGCCGGGGTCGCGACCACCGTGGCCGGGATCGATCACGACCAACCGGCTCGAAGGAGGCATCGGGCGATCGGCCGCCACGATGCCGGGTCGTCGCTGGGCTGCCTGTGCCAGACCCACCTGCATCCATAACGGCATGGCAAGCGTTGCGCGAATTCCGGCATCGAGAACGAAGCGACGTGAAAATATCATGACCAGCACCCCTGTGTTCGAACAGCCAGGGCATTGCCCCGACTTGGAGCAAACTACTCCAGTGTTTTGTCAATAAGTCACGTTAAACCATCTGTATTAAACAAGGATTTGATAGTACATCATATTTTCGATACTACACGGTAATGTGAGGTTGTAGGGCGGTTCTTGGCCACAGCTGTTCAACGCGTCGATATACCCCCATCAAACGCCGAGTCTAAGGGTATGTATGGTTGGCATATTGGTTCGAGATGACGCTACATTTCTCACTGCGTTCTTCGTCAACCATCCGTCAGACCTTCCATACCGAGCTTCGCGAT
>NZ_JBMFGY010000186.1:0-4653 GCF_049977125.1 Acidiphilium sp.
ACGAACATGATGTGGTGATGAGCGGGCTCACCCTGACGCGACCGATCAATTATCAGCTTCTGCGAATTGTGCCGCCGCCGGGCGTGACGATCGATCCGCGCAAACGGCCGGTGGTGGTGGTCGATCCGCGCGCCGGCCAGGGACCAGGGATCGGCGGATTCAAGTCAGAGAGCGAGATCGGCGATGCGCTGAATGCCGGCCATCCGGTATATTTCATCGCTTTCAGCGCCGAACCGGTGCCGGGCCAGACCTTCCTCGATGTGGTCGAGGGGCAGGTGACTTTTTTCGAGCGTGTGGTCGAGCGGCATCCTGAGGCGTCGCTGCCCTTTGCAATCGGCAATTGTCAGGCCGGCTACCAAACCCTGATGGTCGCGATGCTGCGACCCGACCTGTTCGGGCCGTGCCTGGTGGCGGGGTCGCCGATGTCGTACTGGCAGGGCGAGCATGGCAAGAATCCGATGCGCTATTCGGGCGGATTGCTAGGCGGCAGCTGGCTGACCGCGATGACCAGCGACCTCGGCAACGGTAAGTTCGACGGCACCTGGCTGGTGATGAATTTCGACGCGCTCAATCCCGCCAACTGGCTCTGGGGCAAGCAATATCAGGTCTATGCCGGCATCGATACCGGAGCCGAACGCTATCTGACGTTCGAAAAATGGTGGGGCGACTTCATCGAATTGAATGGCGGCGAGTTACAGTTTCTGGTCGATAACCTGTTCATCGGCGACAAACTGACCCGAAATCAGTTGCAGTCGAGCGATGGCACCGTGTTCGACCTGCGTAATATCACCTCGCCGATCATCGTGTTCACCTCGGCCGGCGACAATATCAGCCCACCCCCGGAAACCCTGGGTTGGATTCTGGATTTGTATCACGATGTCGATGATCTGCGTGATACCGGCCGGACCATTGTTTATTCATTGAGCCAACACATCGGCCATCTGGCGTTGTTTGTTTCGTCCAAGGTGGGGGCAAAGCAGGACGAGGAATTCGTGCAGCTGATGGACCTGATCGATTGTCTACCCCCTGGCCTGTATGAAATGGTGATCGAACCCCGGCCAGTCGATGTCGCCAAGGGCGATTTCGTGACCGGCGACTGGATCAGCCGGTTCGAGCCGCGCGGCTTCGAGGCCATCAGGGCCGTCGGGCGCAACAGCCCAGCCGATGATCGCGCGTTCGCCGCCGTCGCCCGGGTATCGGACATCAATCTCACGCTCTACCGGGCAACGATGCAGCCGATCGTCCAGGCGTTGGCCACCCAGCCGATGGCGGCACTGGCCCATCGGCTGAACCCGCTCCGGCTCAGTTACACGATGTTCGCCGACAGCAATCCGTGGATGAACGCGGTCAAGGAGATGGCACCTACCGTCGCAGCGTCGCGCAAACCGGCATCCGCCAACAACCCGTTTTGGGCGTTGCAGCAGCAGGCATCGGACCGGATCATTGCGATGCTCGACGGCTATCGCGACGCCCGCGATCAGGCGGTCGAAAAAGTGTTCTTCGGCATTTACGGCTCGCCCGTGGTGCAGAAACTGCTCGGGATCGATCCCGATACCGCGGTTCGGCCACGGCCCGCGACCTCTCCGGGCAAGCAGGTGCGGCGACAGGCCAGACTGGCGCTCTATGAAACCAAACTGGCAACCGGCGGCTTCGATGAAGCGCTGACCCGCGCGGTGCTCTACGTGATTGAAGCGGAAGGCGCGCTCGATCAACGCAGCGCGCTCGCCCTGAACCTGTCCCGCCGCAAACTCATGCATTTGTCGCTCGCCAATTTCAAGACGATGGTGCGCGAACAGTACTTTGTCCTATTGCTGGAACCGCAACGAGCGATCGACGCTCTGGCGTCGCTAGTGCCGCAACCGGACCAGTGGCGCGACCTGCTGGCACAGGTCAATGCCATCATCAGTGCGGGTGGAAAACAGAACGCCGTGGCCCGCGATCGCCTTGCTCTTCTGGCACGGATAGCGCCGACAGCCCAGGTTGGCGAACAACTTTCCTTTAACCCAGGACGCCCCGCCTGACCTAGGAGACCACGATGTCGGCAACCATCGCACCACCCCCAGAACCGAACGTCCACGGAACCAACGCCGAAGCTGGACTATCAAGTAGCGATGCCAGCGCCCGGTTGAAACAATTCGGCCGCAATGCCATGCCCGACACCACCGAGCATTTTTTGCCCCGACTGCTCGCTAAGTTCTGGGCACCGGTGCCGGTGATGTTGGAAGCTGCGATTGTGCTGCAGATCGTGCTGGGAGACTATGTTGAGGCCGGGGTGGTCGCAGCGCTCCTGGTGTTCAACGGTGCGCTGGGGCTGATGCAAGAAGGGCGCGCGCAGGCGACCCTGGATGCGCTGAAGTCCCGGTTGGCATTGAACGCCTCGGTGCGGCGCGACGGGACCTGGAAAATCATCCCCGCGACCGATCTGGTACCCGGCGACGTGGTGAAGCTCTCGCTCGGCAGCGTGGTCGCCGCCGATGCCAAGCTCACCAGTGGCGAAGTCCTGCTTGATCAGTCCATGCTGACTGGGGAATCGGTGCCGGTCGAAGCGGGGCCTGGGCTGCAAACCTATGCCGGTGCCCTGGTGCGGCGCGGCGAGGCGGTGGCTGAGGTGACCGCGACCGGTGTTAAGACAAAATTCGGCCGTACCGCCGAATTGGTCCGGGTCGCCCATGTCATAAGTTCGCAGCAGAAGGCGGTGCTGCGAGTGGTACGCAATCTGGCCGGGTTCAACGGGTTGGTGACCCTGTTCCTGATCGCCTATGCGCTCTACATTAAAATGTCGGTCCACGAGATTATTCTGCTGGTCCTGACCGCCATTCTGGCCTCGATCCCGGTCGCCCTCCCCGCCACCTTCACCCTTGCCGCCGCAATCGGCGCGCGTGCCCTGGCCAAGCTGAATGTACTGCCCACCCGGCTGTCGGCGGTCGATGAAGCAGCGACGATGACGGTCCTCTGCGCCGACAAGACCGGCACGCTCACCCGCAACGAGCTGAAAGTTACTACGATCACCCCGATGGCAGATTTCGACGAGGCCCATGTTCTGGTGCTCGCCGCCCTCGCCAGTTCCGATGGCGGGCAAGACCCAGTCGATGGCGCGATCCGCAGTGCGGCGCAGGACAAATCGATCACCGACGCGCCGCATCTGGTCAAATTCATCCCGTTCGATCCGGCAACCAAGATGTCCGAGGCGAGCGTCACCGGGACCGACGGCGCGTCGCAGCGCGTTGTCAAAGGTGCCTTCGCCGCAGTGAGCCGCCTGACCCAGCCGATGCCCAGGGCAGCCACTGCTGCGGAGGCCCTCGAAGGCAAGGGGTTCCGGGTGCTCGCGGTCGCCTTTGGTGCAGCAAAGGCCATGGGCTTGGTCGGACTGATCGCGCTCAGCGACCCGCCGCGTGAAGACTCCGCCCCCCTGATCACGCAACTGAAAGCCCTCGGCGTCCGCACGGTGATGGTGACCGGCGATGCCCCGGCGACCGCCGCGATCGTCGCCCATACCGTCGGACTCGATGGACCGACCTGCCCGGCCGGCGCGATCCCCTCCGACGTCCGCCCGGAAAGCTTCGCAGTGTTTGCCGGTGTGCTGCCCGAGGATAAGTACAAGCTTGTCAAGGCATTCCAGAATGCCCACCACACAGTAGGCATGTGTGGCGACGGGGCCAACGATGCCCCCGCCCTGCGTCAGGCCCAAATGGGCATTGCCGTATCCACCGCAACTGATGTCGCCAAATCGGCGGCCGGGATGGTGCTGACGTCACCCGGTCTTGCCGGGATCGTCGCGGCGGTCAAGGAGGGCCGCGTGACCTTCCAGCGAATCCAGACCTACACACTGAACACGATCGTCCGCAAATTGGCAACGGTGCTGTTTCTGGCACTCGGCCTGCTGATGACCGGCCATGCCATCCTGACGCCACTGCTGATCGTGATCTATCTGATCACAGGCGACTTCCTATCCATGTCTTTGACTACCGACAATGTCTACACGTCACCAATCCCGAATATCTGGCGCATCGGCAGCCTGACCATCGCAGGCATCATCATGGGGTGCGGACTACTGATATTCTGCACTCTGGTTGTCGCGGTCGGCATTTACGGCCTTGATCTTAACCTCGGCGCGATCCGAACCCTGGCCTTCCTGGCGCTGGTCTTCGGTAGCCAGACCTCAATTTACGCAATCCGAGAACGCCGCCACTTCTGGCAGTCCCGCCCGAGCCTGTGGGTAGGCGGTTCATCCGTAGCCGCGATCGCAATCGCCACTGTCATGGCAATCTCCGGCCTCGCCATGACCACCATATCCGCCCCCCTCGTCATCACCATCCTGGCCGCCGCCATCGTATTTGCATTGCTCCTCGACACAATCAAAATTCCGATCTTCGCCCGCCTCGGTATCGTCTGAAACGATCGCGGTAGGGACGCCCATTACTGGGCGCCCCCCGCACAGATCCGTACGGGCGCGATTCGCGCATACGGCTCCCACCTTGGGTGTTTGACGGCGAAACGATCGCGTGGCCATGGATGAAGGATACGCGGTTTCGGGAGCCAGTCGTTGGCCGCATTGCCTCGCCTGAAAAGCTCCCGAAGCGTGACCTGTTGCCTCACATGGCTTTGTCAGGTTGACGTCGTCATCGGCTGCCCGTAGCGATTTCGCATGATGGA
>NZ_JBMFGY010000187.1:0-4630 GCF_049977125.1 Acidiphilium sp.
TATCGCTCTAACTGAAAAAACAGGCAGAAACCCGCCTTTATGGCGCGCCGTCATCACCGGATCGCCTCGTCGCCACATGAAACCGCATGGATCGCGTAAAATACAGCCGCAGCCGCTCCGGAATCACCGATGAAATCAGCGACCCGATATACAACGCACGCGGAAACCCGATCACCGCCCGCCCCCGCGCCAACCCCGTCGCGATCAGCCGCGCCGCCGCCGCCGCACTCAGCTTCATCGGCTGCTCACCGATATGCGTCTCGGTCATCGCACTCGCCACATACCCCGGGCAGACCACCGAAACCCCCACCCCGGTCCCTTCCAGCGCCGCGCGCATCGCCAGACCATAGGACAACAACCCCGCCTTGCTCGCCCCATAGGCCGGCGCATCGGTCAGCGGCGAAAACGCCGCCAGCGAACTGACCAGCGCAATCTGCCCACAACCCCGCGCCCGCATCGACGGCAGCACCGCATGCAGCGCCGCCAGCGACCCGAGCAGATTGATCCCGATCACCCGCGCCGCGACCTCATAATCCTCGATCCGCCCGTCTTCATCCCGCCCTTCGAGCACCCCGGCATTGGCGATCAGCAAATCCACCGGATGCGCCGCATCGAACCGCGCAATCCACCCGGCCACCGCCTCGGCCTCGCGCATATCGACCCGGCCGGTCTCCACCACCGCCCCCCGGCCCCGCACCGCCGACGCCACCGCCTCGAGCCGCGCCGCATCCCGCCCCAGCAACCCGAGCGCCACCCCCGGAGCCGCATAATGCACCGCCAACGCCGCCCCGATCCCGCTCGATGCGCCCGTAATAATAATCGCCCGTGGCGCGCTCACGCCCCGCGCTTCATCATCAATTTCGCAAGCGTGCCCAGCGACACCCCCTCGCGCTCTACCCCCGCCACCTCTTCCGCGGTCGCCGCCACCGCCGCCTCGATTTCGGCGACGGTATGCTCGGAGGATATGAAAAACCGCAGCCGCGCCGATTTCTCCGGCACGCCGGGCGGGACGATCGGAAACGCGTTGATCCCGCGCTTGAGCAGCCGCTCCGCCAGCAGCACGGTGCGCAGCGAATCCCCAATGATCACCGGCGTCACCGCATGGCCGGCGCTGGTGCCGACATCGAGCCCCGCCGCCCGCGCCAGAAGCAGGAACAACTGCCCGTTCGCCTGCAACCGCGCCACCCGCTCGGGCTCGCGCCGCATGATCTCGATCGCGGTGAGTGCCGCCATCGCAGCCGGTGCCGGCATCCCCACACTATAAACCATCCCAGGTGCCGCGAGCTTCAGATAATCGATCAGCTTCCGGCTGCCCGCGACATAGCCGCCGCAACTCACCAGCGTCTTCGACAGCGTGCCGAGCCAGATATCCACGAGCCGCGGATCGACGCCGTCCTGCTCGGCGATCCCCCGCCCGGTCGCCCCCAGCACCCCGATCGAATGCGCTTCATCGACCATCAGCCAGCAATCCCAGCGCTGCTTGATCGCGACCAGCCGGGCGAGATCCGGCCCGTCGCCATCCATCGAGAACAGACCCTCGGTGATGATCATCACCCGCTCGAACCGCTCGCGGGTCGATGCCAGCATGGCGTCCAGCGCATCCAGATCGTTATGCGGAAACGGCCGCCGCGTGGCACCCGAAAGCTGCGCACCGACCACGACACAATTATGGATCAGCCCGTCATGCAGGATCAGATCCTTCGGCCCGAGCAGCGCCGCCACGGTCGAAATCGCGGTGGCATGGCCGCTCACGAACACCAGCGCATCCTCGGCCTCGTAAACATCCGCCAGCGCCCGCTCCAATTGGCGATGAAACGCCCGCTCCCCGGCGGTGATGCGGCTCGCCGACACGCTGGTGCCCCATTGCCGCGTCGCCGCGATCACCGCTTCGGTGATCGCCGGATGCCCGTTGAGCCCGAGGTAATCGTAGGAGGCGAAATTCACCACCGCCTGCCCGGCGATCACGCTGCGCGCCCCGGCCATCGCTTCATGTTCGCGGTAGAACGGAAAGTTCAGCTGCAACGCATCGGCCACCGCGCGCTGGGTGCGGAACTGCTGATAGGCCGGCAGCGTCTCGAACGAGGTATCGAACCGCCCGCCGCCCGCCCCCGCCACGCGTGCGACCGGTTCGGCCGCCGGCGTCTTGACCATGGTCTCGAGCAGCGCCGCCTTGAACCCCCGGCTGAACCGCCCGCCTTCGGGTTTCACAACAAAGTCCCGGCGGCGCTGCGCTGGCCCTCGATCGCCTCGTTCACCGCCATGAGTTCATCGAGCCCGATATCGCGCGACCCGTGCTGCATCAGCAACCGCCGTTCCGCATCGCCCAGGCCGCTCGCCGCCTCGGGATCGCCGCCCAGCGCCACCCCGGCGATCAGCCGCGCCGCCAGATCGTTCACGCTCACGCCCGAATTGATCGCCACCACCGGCAATTCCACGCCGAACCGCGTCTCGATGCCCATCCGCAATTCGATGCTCATCAGCGAATCCATCCCCAACTCGTCGAGCCTGCGCGCCGGATCGATATCCTCGGACGCGAGGCGCAATATGCGCGCGACCTCGCCCGCGACCAGCCCCGCCACCAGCGCCCGCGCCTCGCCCTCGGTCTTGCCGGCAATCATCTGCGCGAGGTCCAACCCGGCTTCGGCACTGATCCGGTCATCGCCGTTGAACAGCCCGGCGAAGCTCGGGCTGTTCAGCAGTTTCAAGCCGCGCAGCATGGGGTTCGGCCGGATCGTCGCGCAATACACCGTCGCCGGCGCCGCATCCCCCGCCGCCAGCAATCCACCGAGATAGCCCAGCGCCTCCGCCGCGCGCATCGCCGCGATCCCGCTGATCCGCTCCAGTTTCGCCGCCGTCTCGGCATCGCGCGCCAGCACCCCGGCATCCGCGATCGCACCCCACGCCACCGCAAGCCCAGGCAGGCCGCGTGCGCGCCGGTTGCGCATCATCCCCTGCAGATACCCGTTGGCCGCGACATAGGCACCCTGCCCCGGATTGCCGATCATCGTGGTGGCCGAGGAAAACGCGACGAAGTAATCGAGCGCATGGCCGCTTGTCGCGTCATCGAGATGCCGCACTCCGTCGATTTTCGGCGCGAGCACCTGATCGGTGCGCTCCGGCGTCAGATTGGCGATCGACCCGTCATCCAGCACCATCGCGGCATGCATCACGCCGGCGATCCGCCCATGATCCGCTGTGAGCCGCGTGATGAGCGCGTGCACCGCCGCCGCATCGGTCACATCGAGCGCCGCAACCTCAATGACAACCCCCAGCCCGCGCATCGCCTCCGCCCGCGCCTGCAGCGCGGGATCGAGCCGCCCGCGCCGCGAGGCGAGCACAATGATCCGCGCGCCCTGCTCGGCCAGCCACACCGCGGTCTCGAAGCCGAACCCGCTGGTACCGCCCACCACCAGATGCACGCCGTCCCCCGGCGCGAACCGCAGTGCCGGCGCCGTGCTTGCCATCGGCGGCGATGGTGGCCGCACCACCAGCTTGCCGATATGCGCGCCCGCCTGCATCGCCTGGAACGCAGCCGCGGCCTCCGGTGCTTCGAACGCGCGATACGGCAGCGCGCAGAAATCGCCCCGCTCGAACCCGGCCACGATGTCCTGCATCAGCGCCTGGGTCAGCGTCAGATCGGCGGCCAGCAACTGGTCGAGATCGACCCCGAAATAGGTCAGGTTGCGCCGGAACGGCCGCAGCCCGAGGGCGGTGTTGGCGACATAGTCGCGCTTGCCGAGTTCGATGAACCGGCCGAACGGCTTGAGGCATTTCACGCTGGCCAGCATCGCCTCGCCCGCCAGCGAATTCAGCACGACATCGACCCCGCCGATCGCCGCGCGAATGTCATCCGCAAAGCCGGTCGTGCGCGAATTGAAGATCAGATCCGCACCGAACAATTGCGCCAACGCCCGCTTGTCCGGCGAACTGACCGTGGCGACGATCCGCGCGCCGCGCGCCCGCGCGATCTGCATCGCCGCAATGCCGACGCCGCCGGCCGCGCCATGGATCAGCACGGTCTCGCCCGCGCGCAACTGCGCGAGATGCACCAGCCCGTACCAGGCGGTGAGGAACGCAACCGGGATCGTGGTGCCCGCCTCGATCGCCATGCCGTCCGGTAATTTGGTGAACACGCGTGCATCGGCGGTGGTATGCGTCGCGAAACTCTGCCGCCCGAACCCCATCACCGCATCGCCCGGTTGCAGCGTCGTGACCGCACCACCCGCCCGCACCACGCGCCCGGCGCATTCGAACCCGAACACCGCACCGGCCAGACCGTCATCGAGCACGTCGTCGTCCAGCAGCCCAGTCGCGAGCATGACATCGCGGAAATTCAGCCCCGAGGCGATGATCTCGACCTCGACCTCGTCGGGCCCGGGTGCGACCCGCTGGTGCGCCACCCAGTCGAACTGCGACAACACGCCCCGCGCCGGCAGTTCGAGCCGCGCCGCCTCGACCGGATATCCGGCTCCATCGCTCGGAATCCCCTCGGCCAGCCGGATCGCGGTGATGCCGTCGGCATCGATCGCAAGCTCCGCCTCGCTGCCGGGTGCTGCGATCAGGGCGGCCAGATGCATCGATGCGGTCGCATCATCGAGACCGGATGCGACATCGATCAACCGCAGCGCGA
>NZ_JBMFGY010000188.1:0-4626 GCF_049977125.1 Acidiphilium sp.
GCCTTAGCTTATTCTCCCCCGGAACCTGTCCAACCTACCGGCACCATCGCAGTCGGCGAGGACGTTTACCTGGCGAAGTCTGCTTGAAAGTCTGGGCCGCAAACCTTCGAAGTGCCGCATTCCAGCTCGTCCGCTCGATCGCTGGCGCCAGCATCAAGGTTCTCATCGCCGATGCATTATGAAACGGTGCAATCCGAAAAAGTACCCGGTCGATCGGTAATGCCACCAGCGCGGCGATATCGAAGTCACCCTGTTCATAGTGGAGCGTCCCTGACGCCGAACTTGAACAGCCCCGTTTCAAAGCCCAGAAGAACGCTTCACCCCTCGTTCGTGTTGTCGTCTTGACCTGGATTCTGGCGTGGCGACCATCCGGTAGGTCGACACCGATGTCGTATGGTGCTCCTGCCATTGCAGGCTGCGCTGGAAAACCCCAACGGATTAATCGCGATACGGTGAGGTGGGCGCCCGCTTCACCAATCATCACTGCGCGCGAATAGTTTTGACTTATCCGATCGTTTCCACGCCGGCAGGTTTGGTTGATAGGAAATTCAGCAGATAGGCCGTTCATGAGCCGCAGCAGGGGAGGCATATTCGAGTCATCCGACTCGCTGTGATCAGGCCATGGATCAGACGGCCGGCTCCCACTATGCCATTGCGGCATACGGATGTTATTCTGATCGGCAGCTTCAGACATGTGTTTGTTCCACAGTTTGAGGTCAGGCTGGACGAGGTGTTGGAAGCACCTTGTTCAGCCGCATTGCGCCGGACAATCCGGCCGTCATTTTCATAAAATTTCGAGAATTTTATCCCGAGAGGGTGTGTGGTGTTCAACGGCTCGTGCCAATCGCACAGGCTCGTATGTCGTATAATAGACTCACTTGCTGCCGTCAATCATTTAATATAATATCAGTCGTAATATGGGAAAAATGATGATCACTGGTGTACAAATTCGAGCCGCGCGCGGAATCATGCGTTGGTCGACGGCTGAACTCGCTCAGCGGGCCAGCATTGCCAGATCAACCGTCATTCGCGCTGAAGGCTATGATAAGGTCCCTGTTATCACCAAGGCGAATCTCACCGCGATACAGATCGCTCTGGAAGCTGTGGGTATTCGATTCGGTGAAGATCAGACCGTCAGTTATCATCCCATTGCGACGACCGAGGCTTAAACCGAATAGGCGACGTCAGTGTCCATCAACAGCTTCGAACTTATATGTCACGAAGGTTACGAGCGAACCGTGAAGCTCTCAACCGCCTCGACGTTTACCGTCCAACCGATCCGCCAAATGACCTGCACGCAGATGCGTGTATCGGCTCAACATCGCCATTGTTTTATGTCCGGTGATGCGCGCGATTTCCATCTCGCTCAGATCGGTGGTCTCGAACAATCGGGATACGGCCTCATGACGAAGATCGTGGAATCGCAAATCATTGATCGCGGCCCGCGCACAGATCCGATCAAATGCCCGGGTAATCGAATGCGGATCCATGTCGGTTCCCCATACCCAACCGTCGTTCCGGCGTACCACACCCTGCAAAATCGCCACCGCTGCCTTCGATAGGGGAACCGATCGAGCCGTACCGTTTTTGGTGTCCGGAAGATGGATGGTGCGTCCCGGAAAGTCGATGAACTCCCACCGCATCGCCGAAATCTCGCCGCGGCGCATACCCGTTGCCAATGCCAACTGTATGATGCTCGCCATCCGAATCGCTTTCGATGTGCGCTCATACGCCGAAGCGGCCGAAAGGATGCGCTCTTCTTCCCCGTCGCCAAGTCGCCGTGTGCGGCCCTCGGGCGTACGAGGACGACGCATCGCCATAACAGGGTTTCCCCGCGGCAGAATAATGCGCCATTCCTGCATGGCGACGCTGAACACGTGGCTCACGATGGTCAATTCGCGGTTGACCGTTGCAGGCGATACCTCGCGCAAGCGATCGTCGCGATACTGCGCGAGATCGGCCCCCGTAATTCCGGCGACCGGTCGCCGCACGATCGGATGGCGTTTGATGACGGCAATTTTCGACAATTCAGCCGCAGCACCCCGCTTGGCAGGCGTCACATCTGATCGGTAGCGGTCGAGTAACTCATCGAGTGTCGTGCGCTCGGCTTCACTGAAATCGACAAACAGCCCCTTGTCCATCTCGCCCTCGATCGAGCGAGACCAGATCATCGCCTCCGATTTTTGTCGGAATGTCCGCACCTGCGGAGGATGACCCCGGCGCCGGATTTGCACCCGGTAGCCGATGAGATTGCCGTCGGAGTCCTTACGCGGAGAAATCGATGCCATAAACCAATTGTGCCGTACTTCACGCCAACCACAAGGGGTTACGTCACGGGCGGAGTGGGACGGAATTGGGACGAAAATTCAGTGGAACAGAATTAGCGGGGCCAGGTTTCCTGATAAGTCTCTGTACTTACTTCGGAAATCTGGTGGGCGCGACAGGGATTGAACCTGTGACCCCCGCCATGTAAAGGCGCGAACATAGGGTGACAGGGCGCGACAGCGTGCGAAAAACCCCTGCAATTCCCTAATGGTGTCGTAACCCGTCATTGCGCGTCGCCCGCTGACCGTGTAGCTATGGCGTTGCAACCGATAGGACCGCCCGGCCATGGCCGTAGCCCGCATCACCGCCGCCGCCCTCGACAAGCTACCGCCCGGTCAAACCCTATGGGATGTCATCGTGCGCGGTTTCGGCGCGCGCCGGCAAAAGGATGACGTGGTGTTCGTGTTCAAAGGCGTGGCACCCATCACCCGCAAGCAAATCTTTCTCACGATTGGCCGTCGCGCGCGTGGCGATTGGAACATTGAGGATGCCCGCTCGAAGGCGACCGAGTGGCGTCTGATGATCCGAAATGGGCAAGACCCCAGCGAAGCCATCCGCGCCATCAAAACCGCTATGACGGTTTCCGAATTGTGTGATCTTTATATGAGTGAGGTGGCGACCAGCCTCATGGTTCGAAAAGGCCGGCCAAAGAAACCCTCGACAATATACACGGACAAGGGTCGGATCGAGTGGCACATTAAGCCGCTGCTCGGTGATATGAAGGTGAACGCTGTCACCCTGGGCGATGTCGAAACATTTCAGCATCGGGTTGCCCAAGGCGACACAAAGCAACCACGCGGGGCAGGGCGGGGTGGCGTTGCGACGGGCGGACGTGGCGTTGCGGCCCGCACAGTCGGGTTGTTGGGCGCGTTGTTCACCTTTGCCATGAAGCGAGGCTTGTGCCCGTCCAACCCGGTCAAAGGCGTTGCCAGATTTGCCGACAAGCAAAAATCCCGCCGATTGAGCGATGACGAATACCGGATGCTTGCCGATGGCCTGGCACAAGTCGGAACCTCGCACCCGATCGGCACGGCCTGCATCAAGTTTCTCGCACTGACCGGCTGGCGTCGCGGCGAGGCGGTCAATCTCCAATGGATCGACATAGACGGCGCGACCCGCACCGCGATGCTGCCAGATACCAAAACCGACAAGTCGATGCGCGCGCTATCTCATGCCGCTCTCGCCGTGCTTGGCACCGTGCCACGCCGCGCCGGCTCGCCCTGGGTATTCCCCGCCGCGTCGGGTAATGGCCCGATCGCCTCGATTCCCCGCGTGTGGGACCGCGTAGCCAAGCTGGGCGGCCTGCCGACCGAGATCACCCCGCACACGATGCGCCATGGCTTCGCGAGCGTCGCGGCCGATCTGAACATGTCGGAATCCACGATCGCCGCGCTGATCGGGCACAAAACCCGAAGCGTGACGGGCAAGTATTCCCACCACGCCGATACCGCGCTGCTCGTCGCCGCCGATAAGGTGGCTGATAGCATCACCGCGCGCATGGGCGAGGCGAAACCAGTTTCTGAGGTGGTGCAGTTGCGCCGCTGATAGAGGCCGCGCCGGCCGGATGCCGGTGAAGGGGTGGCGAGCGGTGGTGACACACCGCCCGCCGATGGCCCCGCAAAATGGAGGTTGACCGTGTTACAGGACCGAAGAGAGATTATCACAAAACTGCCGGCGAACAACAATTCACCGCGCCTCGCCGATATCGTCGCGCGCGCTGACAAGATGGCGGCCGAACTGGCAGCCCTGGCAGGATCACCGACGCAGGCCGCGATCGTCGCCAGCATCGCCCATGCCGCGCTCGCCCGCGCGTTCGGAGGCCGGACATGACGGGCAACAAGAGCGGGGGGCAACCCCCTCAATCTCGGCCGCAGGAACAGGAAATTACCCCCGCCGAAGTTGTGACGTGGCTGCGAATGGCCCGCCTCCCCCCGCTACCCCAACCCGCGATCGCCCGCCTTACGCCTTCGCTAAACTTGGAACGTGACAAAGCTTACATGCTGAGTCCCGACCCGGAACTTTTGCCGCCGAGTCACACTGAATGGGGGAAGCGGGCGCGACGAATTGCCAAAGCGCTCGCGTGTCTCAAAAAGGACTTGCCGGTATTTTTTGCGGAACAGCCGGCCGGCTTCATGGGCCTCGCCGACTCTCTCGAAAAAAGTCCGCTCACCGCTGGAATTGACCAAATCATGCCCGGATTCGCGCCCTTCTTACGGCACCGGGGTATCGCGTGGTGGCACCTCCTCGCCGACGAAATCGAGCGAGGCTTGCTTGCGTCCTACCCACCTGAAACCTCACTAA
>NZ_JBMFGY010000189.1:0-4601 GCF_049977125.1 Acidiphilium sp.
GAGATCATCAACCCGATGAGGCGCGACTGATTACACCGGTAATGACCTGATGAATAAAGTTTTTTTGCTTCTTTTTGTTCACAAAAAGAAGTCCTGCCTTGCCTGTGATTGAGCCGCTCCGCTCACGCGGGATTGGCTTGAACTCGGGGCGGGGCGTGCCAACCGTTAAGGGGGGGGATGGGGATCGATTCACATTCATTCATACTGAATGTATGTAATTTATCTATTGCCGTGATGCCGTTCGCCCCTTATGAGCTTTCCGCAACAGGAGGAACGATATGGCCAGCCACAGCGACCACGCCAGCAATGAAATTGCGCTCGAACGGCAGAAAGAGGTGCTGTCGCGCCCAATGACCGAGGCGCGGATGATGGCGAATGCCATTCGGGCGCTGGCGATCGATGGCGTGCAGAAGGCGAATTCCGGCCATCCGGGGATGCCGATGGGCATGGCCGATGTGGCGACGGTGCTGTGGACCAAGTTCATGAAATACGATGCCGCCGACCCGCATTGGGCGGATCGGGACCGGTTCATTCTTTCGGCCGGGCATGGCTCGATGCTGCTGTATGCGCTGCTGCATCTGACCGGCTATGAGAATATGTCGATCGAGGATTTGAAGCAGTTCCGGCAGTTGGGCTCGCATACCGCGGGGCATCCGGAGCGCGAGGAGCATCCGGCGATCGAGATGACCACCGGGCCGCTGGGCCAGGGGATTTCGACCGCGACCGGGTTTGCGCTGGCGGAGAGGATGCTGGCGGCGCGGTTCGGCAAGTCGCTGGTGGATCACCGGACCTGGGTGATCGCGTCCGATGGGGACATGATGGAGGGCGTGAGCCACGAGGCCTGCGCGATCGCCGGGCATCTGGCGCTCAACAAGATTTGCGTGCTGTACGATGATAATTCGATCTCGATCGATGGCAGCACGTCGATTTCGATGACCGACGATGTGGTCAAGCGGTTCATCGGCTATGGCTGGGCGGCGAAGCGGATCGACGGTCATGATCCGGTGGCGATCGAGGAGGCGATTAAATTCGCGATGCGGAGCCGCAAGCCGACGTTGATCGCGTGCCGGACGATCATCGGGTTCGGCGCGCCGACCAAGGCCGGGACGTCGGGTACGCATGGGTCGCCGCTGGGCAATGAGGAGGCGGCGGCGGCGAAGGCTTTGCTGGGCTGGACCGCGCCGCCCTTCGTGGTGCCGGCGGAGGTGCTCACGCCGTGGCGTGCGGCGGGGGCCAGGGGCGAGGGCGCGCGGCGGGCCTGGCTGAAGCGGCTGGCGGGGAGCAATCGCCGCGCCGAGTTCGATGCCGCGATGGCGGGCGAGTTGCCGGCGGCCTATGGCGTGGCGATGGATGCGCTGCGGGCGAAGATCGCCGAGACCAAACCCGCTCTCGCGACTCGGGTGGCGAGCCAGATGGCGCTCGATGCGATTGTGCCGGTGGTGCCGGAGATGGTCGGCGGGTCGGCGGATCTGACGCCGTCGAACAATACATTCGTGAAATCGATGGGGACGTGTCTGCCGGGGGATTATGCCGGGCGATATATCCATTTCGGCGTGCGCGAGCATGGGATGGGCACGACGCTGAACGGTCTGGCGCTGCATGGCGGGTTGATTCCGTATGGCGGGACGTTCTTTATTTTCTCCGATTACTGCCGCCCGGCGATCCGGCTGGCGGCGCTGATGCGGGTGCGGTCAATTTTCGTGCTGACGCATGACAGTATCGGGTTGGGCGAGGATGGGCCGACGCATCAGCCGGTGGAGCATCTGGCCTCGTTCCGGGCGATGCCGAACGTGCTGGTGCTGCGGCCGGGCGATGCGATGGAGACCGCCGAGTGCTGGGATGTCGCGGTGCAGCACAAGGACGGGCCGGTGCTGATGGTGCTGAGCCGGCAGAATATGCCGAGCCTGCCGCGGGATCATGGCGCTGAGAATTTGTCGGCGCGGGGTGGTTATGTGGTGATCGGGGCCGCGCATCAGCGCAAGGCGACGATTATTGCGACCGGGTCGGAAGTGGCGATCGCGGTTGAGGCGCATGCGATGCTGGCGAAGGAGGGCATCGATGTCACGGTGTCGTCGGTGCCGAGTTTCGAATTGTTCGATAAGCAGGATGCCGGGTATCGGCAAGAGGTGCTCGGCGAGGCGCCGCGCATCGGCATCGAGGCGGCGGTGGGTTACGGGTGGGATCGTTATCTCGGGGATAACGGGACCTTCATCGGGATGCATGGTTTCGGGGCGAGTGCGCCGTATCAGAAACTGTATCAGCATTTCGGGATTACGGCCGAGGCGGTCGTTGCGGCCGTGAAGGCGAAACTTTAATCATCCAATCTGGCGCGTTAACTGGGAGAATAGTTCAATGGCTGTGAAAGTCGCGATCAACGGGTTTGGCCGGATCGGCAGGTTGTTGTTGCGGGCGATGATCGAGAGCGGGCGGACCGATCTCGAATGCGTGCTGATCAATGATCTGGGCAGTGTCGAGGATAATGCGCATCTGCTGCGCTATGATTCGGTGCACGGCCGCTTTCCCGGGACTGTCGAGGTGAAGGGTGACAGCATCATCATCACCCATAACGGGCGGGTCTATGCACCGATCAAGGTTTCGGCGGAGCGCGATCCGAGCAAGGTGCCGTTGCAGGGTGTCGATGTGGCGATGGAGTGCACGGGCTTGTTCACCAAGCGCGAGGCGGCGGCCAAGCTGATCGAGGCGGGGGCGCGCAAGGTGCTGGTCTCCGCACCGGCCGACGGGGTGGATGCGACCATCGTTTACGGCGTGAACCATCACACGCTGACCAAGGAGATGACGATCATTTCCAATGCGTCCTGCACCACGAACTGCCTGGCGCCGATGGCGATGGTGCTGCATGAGGCGTTCGGGATCGAGCGCGGGTATATGGTGACGATCCATTCCTATACCGGCGATCAGAAGACGGTGGATACGCTGCATAAGGACCGGCATCGGGCGCGGGCGGCGGCGCTGTCGATGATTCCGACCTCGACCGGGGCGGCCAAGGCGCTGGGGCTGGTGCTGCCGGAGTTGAAGGGCAAGCTCGATGGCACCGCGATCAGGGTGCCGACGCCGAATGTGTCGCTGGTGTCGCTCGATGTGAATTTGAAGAAACACGCGACGGTCGAGGAGATCAACGCGGCGATGAAGGCGGCGAGCGAGGGCAAGCTCAAAGGGATTCTGGGGTATTCGACCGAGGCTTTGGTCAGCTCGGATTTCAACCATGTCGCTTATTCATGCAGCTTCGATGCGCCGCAGACCAACGTGGTCGATCACGCGCTGGCGCGGGTGATGGGGTGGTATGACAATGAATGGGGCTTCTCGAACCGGATGTGCGATACGGTCGCGTTGTTCGGCTCGCTCTGATGGCGGGGTATCGCACCCTCGATGGGGTGGATGTCGCGGGCAAGCGCGTGCTGATGCGCGCGGACCTCAACGTGCCACTGCGGGAGGGGCGGATCACCGACCTCACGCGGCTGGAGCGGTTGTCGCCCACCATTGTTGAATTGTCCGGCAAGGGGGCGAAGGTGATCGTGCTGTCGCATTTCGACCGGCCGAAGGGCAAGCGGGTGGAGAGCATGTCGCTCCGTCCGGTCGCCACGGCGCTGGGCGAGGTGCTGGGGCGCAAGGTCGGGTTCGCTGATGATTGCGTCGGGCCGGATGCGGGCGCGGCTGTCGCGGCGATGGCGGATGGCGATGTATTGGTGTTGGAAAACACGCGGTTTCACGCCGGCGAGGAGGAAAATGATCCGGCGTTTGCCGCTGAGGTGGCCGCACTGGGGGATTTATTCGTCAATGACGCGTTCTCGGCGGCGCATCGGGCCCATGCGACCACCGAGGGGGTTGCGCTGTTGCTGCCGTCCTATGCCGGGCGGCTGATGCAGGCGGAACTCGATGCGCTGAACGCGGCACTGGGGACACCGAAACGGCCGGTGGGGGCGATTGTGGGCGGCTCGAAGGTTTCGACCAAGCTCGATCTGCTGACTAATTTGATCACCAAGGTCGATCTGTTGGTGATCGGCGGGGCGATGGCCAATACGTTTCTGGCGGCGCAGGGGGCGGAACTCGGCAAGTCGCTGCAGGAAACCGCGCTGCACCAGACCGCGCGCGACATCATGGCGGCGGCGGCGGGGCATGGCTGCACGATTCTGTTGCCGGTCGATTTCGTGGTGAGCGAAACCTTCGCGCCCAATCCGCCGACCCAGGTGGTCTCGGCGCGGCAGGTTCCGGCCAATGCCATGGCGCTCGATGTGGGGCCGGCGACGACGGATGCGATCATCGCGGCGGTTCAGGGGTTGAAAACATTGATCTGGAACGGTCCGCTCGGTGCGTTCGAAACCCCGCCGTTCGAGGCGGCGACGATGCGTCTCGCGGCGGCCGTGGCGACCGCGACGGATGGCGGGATGATCTCGGTCGGGGGTGGCGGGGACACTGTGGCGGCGCTGAAGCAGGCGGGCATCATCGAGCGGATGACCTATGTGTCGAGCGCGGGCGGTGCGTTTCTGGAATGGATGGAAGGCAAGACCCTGCCGGGGGTCGCCGCACTCTCGGGCGACTAGAGCGTTATGCTTTCAGCTTAACGCTCTAGCTCTATGTTTTTT
>NZ_JBMFGY010000190.1:0-4572 GCF_049977125.1 Acidiphilium sp.
TAGCGCCTCGCGTCCATGATTTGATGGATATGTTTGTCGTGATTTGTAGCGTTTTCGCAGGAGCCATCGGGACAGGGTCTCCCTCACGATGCCAAAGAGTCGGGACATTATGAGCTTGCCGGACCCAAAGTTCTTGCGCAATTACTGCATCGATTTAGTGGAAACATACTCATTTAGTTGCGCAAATGGTTAGCCATATGACTTATCGCTGTAAGAGGGGTAAAGGTGTGGGTAGATTGGTGTCGATATCGGAACGGTCTGCATCACAACGCACAAAAAGTGGCAGTTTTCCCTGGGCAACGGTCCGCAGAGGCGTCTATGTTCCACCCGCGTACCCACACTTTGCCCCTCTTACTTATCGCTCCAGAAAATTGCAGATCTGGGTTAAATCCGACGGCCTGCTAGGCCGCAATGGGTCGGTGTGTTATGCGGCTTGTGCTGTCGGAGACTCTGAAAATGTTTAAAGTATTTCTGGGGCATATAGGGGACCACGTCGTTGGGCGTTAAATCGAGACTAAAAGGGATGGCTCTGACATTTGCACGACCAATCTCGCGTCGCGTTTGGACGCGTATCGAAATGCAGATTGCCGCGGCGGATCGGGGCGAACAGTTATTGCAACGCCATCCGGCGGCATTCCTCGATGCCGTATCAACTGTTGCCGCGCTCGGTCACCAAGTACGGCAGTTGCAGCAGCAGGTTGCGGCGATGCAGCATCGGCATCCGATCGAGAGCAATGGTGATACAGTCGATCTTTCATTGCCAGGGAACGATTCCGCCGCATTCACCCGATTACTGCAGGCACTCCGCCCAGTACTATGGGCTGGGGCGACGGTACGGTTGTGCGTGCGGTGCCAGTCGGCAACGGCCGACAATCTGGAGATGGCAACCACAGCGGCAGCTTGGTTGCGTGGGCATGATTTTACCGACGTTAAGATTAAGGCAGATACGGCATCTCCGACCATCACCGTGTCTGCCCGCCTTGCCGCCTGAATTAGCGGTGCGCCACCGCCACCCGACCCCAGCCCTAGGACGAGAATGACACCGCCCACGCTCCCTAGTTGCTCGGTGGTCATCTGCACCGATGGACGCGGCACTATGCTTGCCGACGCCCTGCACGGCCTGGATGGGCTAGATTTCGATAGGTTCGAAGTCTGCGTGGTGCATGGTCCTACTGAGGACGCAACAGCTAAATTGCTGGAGCGCTGGGCGGGGCGTATCAAGGTTATGCAATGCACTGAACGCAATCTTGCCACCTCGCGCAATCTCGGTATCATGTTGGCAGCCGGCGAAGTGGTTGCGTTCATCGACGATGACGCGGTGCCAGAACCGGAATGGCTCGACGATTTGCTGCCGCCCTACCTGGATCCTCAGGTGGGCGGTGCAGGCGGTTTTGTGCTCAATCAGACTGGTATCGGCTTTCAGTACCGCTACGGTGTCGGCGACCGGCTTGGCAACTGTGTGTTGACGCCGACCGTGCCTATGCCGGAACTCAACTTTCCGTATACCGCGAACTATCCACATCTGTTGGGCACCAACGCTTCGTTCCGGCGCAGTGCGCTGCTCGAGATCGGCGGATTTGACGAGGAGTACGACTATTATCTCGACGAAACCGATGTTTGTTGCCGGTTGGTTGATGCCCTCGGGAAAATCATTCAGGTCCCTGGCGCACGCGTACATCACCGATACGCGCCAAGCCCGTTACGTACCAAGCACCGCGTGGTTCGGAAGTGGTATTCGATCGTCAAGAACAAGCTATATTTCTCGCTGATGAACGCTACCCACCATCACGAGACTCGCTTAATGGTTAAAGACGCGGAGAGATTGGTGGGGCGACTGGAGTCCGATCTGCGTTGGGCTGTCGACAACGGCCTGTTAGACCAAAACGATCTTGCTCGCTTTCGTCCGGAGGTGGACCGGGCGTTCGCTGACGGGCTGCGACGCGGTCTGTCGGGGGAGCGGCGGCTCCCGTCACCGGAGAGGCTTTACGCACCGCCTCCGCCGTTTCTCCCATTCCAACCGCGTGCTGCGGGGCGGCGATCGCTGGTGTTACTGAGCCGCGAATATCCGCCCGGCCCTGTCGGCGGCGTCGGCCAATACACGGCCAATCTGGCACAGGCGCTAGCTGGGTTCGACCAGCCGGTTCGTGTGGTGACGCGCACAACTGATGCTGAAGAATCGATCACTTATGCCGCCGGTGTTTGGATCCATCGGGTAAAACCTGTTCCCCCGGTTAGCGCGACCGACCCGGTAGGGGACGCGCTGGCCTATGCGAGCCGGGCGGCCGATGAGGTCGCGGCGATCGTGGCGCGGCACGGTGCCGAAGCCGTCTGTGCGCCGATCTGGGATGCTGAGGGTGTGATGGTGGTGCGCAACGGCAAAGTGCCGGTGGTCACGACGCTGCACACCCCACTCTCTACATGGCTCAAATCGAGCAACCTAGACGGGCGGCACCTTACCGCTGCGGATGGATTCGTCCCCCGCATGCTTGAGCTCGAGCGGGAGGTGCTGCGTGGATCACGTGGTATCATTGCCAATAGTGCTGCGATCCTCGCCACAATGCACGACGATCTTGAACGCACCGACGCAGTCGACCGGGTCCGGATCATCCCACACGGGATGCATGATCTGCGCGAGCTGACTCGCATTATGCCAATGGTTGACCCACCTGGCACCATGCGCGTGCTTTACGTCGGCCGGCTAGAGCCGCGCAAGGGCGTGGACGTACTCATCGAAGCGGCGTTGATAGTCCTGGCGACACGGCTGGAGGTGCGGCTTGATCTTGTCGGGGATGATACGATACGCTTGGATGACGGCTGTTCGCTGCGTGAAAGCTTCGCCGCACGCCCCCTCGATGCGGCGCTTCGCAAGAGGATCCGTTTTCACGGCACCCTGGGCGAGCAGGAACTGCGCGGATTTCTGGCGGCGGCTGACCTTGTAGTCGTTCCGTCGCGATTCGAGTCCTTCGGCTTAACTGCTCTGGAGGCGATGATTTTTGGTAAGCCGTTGGTGTGCAGCCGCGCCGGCGGGCTGGTCGAAGTGGTAGAGGAGGGGAGCAACGCGCTCTTGGTAGAGCCGGGCGACGTGGTCGGGTTGGCCGCAGCTCTCGGGCGCTTGCTTGATAATCCGGCGCTGCGTGCTACGTTCGGAGCACATGGGCGGCAGCGCTACGAACAACTCTTCACGGCACGCACGATGGCCGAACGGATAGTAGACTATATCGCGATCGTGGCCAACGTATCATGATTGCCTCTCCAAGCCTTCTGCGGGTGGTGCTGGTGACAAGTGTGGTGGCACGTCACGATGCAATTTCGGGTTCATTCCTTGATTTGCTGGCGACGCTGCGGGCCGAGGATGGTTTTACCGTCACGGGGTTGGCACATGCGGCGGATACGACAGCACCGGGGCTGCGCTGCATAGCGGACGTTGCCGGTTTGCTAACCGACGACGATTTTTGTGCCGCCGATGTCATCATCTATGAATTCGGTGTCTGGTATGAAGGGTTCAACGCCCTGCTGATCGGCAACGGTCACGGCCGACAGGTAGTTCGATTCCATAACATCACCCCGTCGGGTCTGGTTCCACCGCGTTTACGTTTGCCGGTGGTACGATCGTTCGAACACCTGCACAACATTGGCCGCGCCGACGAGATTTGGGCTGTCAGCCTGGAGAATATGCGTATCGCTATTGAGTATGGCGCGGTGCCGGAGCGCGTGGTCCACCTGCCGCTATCAGTCCGCCCCCGCGTATTGGGGAGACTCGCCGACAAGTCGCGTGCGCCCCTCGTCATCCTGTTCATCGGCCGCTTCGTGCCTTCCAAAGGAGTGCATGAACTTATTGAGGCATGCCGACTGTTGCGCACCTTCGGAGCGCCGCAGTTCGAAGTAGTTCTGGCAGGCAACGAAACCTATTCGGATCCGGCTTATATGTCACGGCTGCGGACGCTAGTAGCTACGGAGGACAATGTGGTCCGTCTTTGCGGCACTGTGGACGATGGGACGCTGGCTAACCTGCTGCGCCGGGCTCATATACTCGCGCTCCCCTCGTATCACGAAGGGTTTGGTAAGTCCGTTATTGAGGGATTGGCTGCCGGATGTGTCCCGGTGGGCTATGCCAGTGCTGCCTTGCCGCACGTTGTCTCTGGTTTTGGGCGGCTGGTCGAACCCGGCGACGTGTCCGAACTCGCGCAAGCGCTGGGTGCGGTGCTCGACACCCTGGATGCTGGGGACACGCCGCTGCCGCTCGACCGAGGAGCGATTCCGGTTGCGGTATTTGATACGTTGGCGGCAGACTACGCAGCCGAGTTTTCCCCAGCAAAGATTGGTGCCCGAATCGTTGCGCGCCTGCGCGCGCTAGCACCAGCATCGCAGACCTTGCCAGCAGACTCTGCCGCGCTGATGTCTTCCAGCCCTAGTACCACCCGTCTTTGATACCGCGGGGATTCATCTGCCGCATGGTGTACGGGGAGCCACTACAAGGCGAGCTGAACATCACACCGCGATCAAGTGCGCGAGGTTCCTGTCGCGCCCAGCTCGTTGTTGCCGAACACCGACGATCTCACGTTATCGCCTATT
>NZ_JBMFGY010000191.1:0-4455 GCF_049977125.1 Acidiphilium sp.
CGCGCAGCCAGCCGCTTGGCAGGCGAGCATGGCGAAACCCTTGCCGGGCTGTCCGACCGGTGGCTTTTAACCGGCGTTTCGGGTGGGGGTGGGTTTCCGATATTTCGGGTGAACGGGGTGCGAGGCGCATTCCCGTCCCGGCGGACTGCTAACGATGCAGCGGGGATAAAGGGTGGCAGAGTCCCCGTTCAGGGGAACACGCCGACGCGTGATCCGATCGTCCGGCCGGTCTCGTCTTTCATTGCCGGATCCGGATCATCGGCAATGCCGAGCGTGGCGGTTTCGCGGGTGATCCGTGCCGCGAAGCGAAGGGCCCGGCATCCCGGGTCGAGCTTCCCGACCGGGAAGGGCACGAGATCGAGTACCCGGCAGGAGGGCCATTGGCGGATGACGATGGTGTTGCACACCTCGTCGAGTGACCAGGTGATGGATCCGACCATCGCTCCGTTTAAGACATCGGCCTGGATCAGGCGCAGAAGCGTGAGTTCGCTCGGTGAGTGCGGCGCATCGAGCATGGCGCGGAAGGCGGCGGTGGTTCGAACGATCAGGGTCTCGCGCGCCGGTGCGTCGTGGGGCGCGAGGAGGGCGGTCGGCATCGGGTTCAGCGCGACCACATTATAGGTGCTGCTCATTCTCGTGATCCTTGATTGCGGGGTTATCTTCTCCTTGAAGACGTCCATCGCGCGGCCGCGGTCTGGCCGGCCGAGCAAGGGGGCGCGCCTCCTTCGGCGCGCGGGCCGCCCTGTGCGGCCCTCACCCTTGCGGGGCCGGACAGAACCGTGGCAGCCGCAGGATTGATCGATTTTCGATTTCGTTTTTATGCGGAGTCTGGATTTCAACCGCTCTGCATTGTTGGTGCATCCGCCGCTTCGGTCACCGGTCTGGCGTGGATGGGATTGACGGTGGTCTCCGACATCGGACGCAAACACATCGTGCCGGTCTTATGGGCGGCTTCGAACGCGACCCGGAAACTGCCGGCGATCAGCGCAGCCAGGGAGGACTGGTGCTCGGCTTCGCTCTTTGCCGGTTGGCCGAACAGCGACCTCGTGCTCCGGTGATACGCATCTCCTGCGCGCATCGCCTCGATGTAGAGGCATCCGACAAGCCGCTCGATCATCCCCTCAAGCTCGTCTTCGATCATGAACGGGGCCATCGTCTGGATCATCGCGGTCATCCATGCGGCGGTTTTCCCCTCGAGGTCCTTCCAGTCGGCCTGGTCGGTGTCGAGCCGGACCACGATCTTCAGCATTTCGGGGTACGAGGGGCACATCAGCGTCACGTGGTTGCGCCAACTGGTGCAGGTGGTCATCGTGCTGGTCATTTTGTGGGTTCCTTCATTCGGTATGAAAACGATCATCGCGCGGTCACGATCTGGCTGACCGGGCAAGGGCGCGTGTCTCCTTCAGCGCGCGGGCCGCTCTATGCGGCCTTTACCCTTGCGGGGACGGTCAGAACCGTGACAGGCGGGCAGGGGTTCGGTTTACTGGATGCGATCGGCTGTCTGGACAGCTACACGCGCCGGAGCCTACTCGTTGTCGGAGAGGGGGGCGGGGACAGGGGTCGCTGCGTCGGTGGCCGGTTCGGCCGCAACCGTTGGATTGTTCTGATCCTTCTTTCCAATCGAAAGCCACGAGATCCCAGGGGCGCAAACGCCTTCGAATGTCGTCCTCATGGCTCCTGCGACCAGAGCGGCACAGACCGAATTCCATTTTTCCGGGCTGCCGGGGGGACGATAGAACAGGGCGTTGGTGCTCTGGTGATACGCTTGCCCAGCGATCATCGCCTCGCGGTAGAAGAATTGATTGAGCCGGACGATGAAACCCTCCAGTTCGGCGGTGTCCATGAACTCGGCCAGTGATTCGACCAGCAGATTCATCCATGAAGCGGTTTCGGTCCGGAGGGCGGGCCAATTCGCGTCGGCGGTTCCGAGGGTGCGGACGATGGTTTGCATCTCCTCGACGCCGGGACAGCTGAGGATGACATGTTCCCGCCAGTTGGCGCATTTATCGGTGCTGATCAACATCGTGATCTCCATTGTTGGAATGATCTTCATTTCGAAGACAATTACCGCCACTCATGGTGCGAGGCCGGGGGCCAGGGCGTGAGGTATGGCATTGCCGAAGAGTCCGAAGCTCGACCGAAGCGGGCTGACCGCGGGCGGCGGATCGCCGTCCGCGGTCAGTCCGCCTGAGGGAGACTGAGGGCCGTTTGGCAATGCCATGCCTCGCCCCTTGCCGCTGGCTTCGCTCCATGAGAGGACTTCATCCACATTCGTCGATGGTTCGTTTCATGGCAGGACTTCGTTTCAAGTTATCTTTCTGGGGCTCTTTCGATGGCAGATCCTGATGCGCCTCGTGCCGGTTCGTCGCCGTCGATCGCCGAAGACATGGCGCTCTATGATAGATTTCCTGGAACGGGTGACGTCGGTCGGCTGGCCGGTCGATCCGGTCACGCGGCATGAGATGGATTGGGAACACCGTTCGCAGATTTTCCCACCAGGTGTTGAATGACGCTGGACCAGATCAATCCCTCTGAGGATGGTCATCGCTGGACCGAGGCCGAGGACCGGATTCTCTATGAAGGATTTCTGTTGAACGACGTGCCGAGGATCATCAGTGTCAGATGTGGCAGGAGTCTTGCAGCCATCCGTCGGCGGATGATTCGTCTCGGCCTGATCGACGCGAATGGAGTGCGCAACAACGATCCGCCGCTTTTCGATCAGATCCGTGCAAAGTTTCATGGCGGCGGGATAGCGACCAATGGTGAACCTGGCGGGGAGATCGATCGCTGATGTGTGGACGAATTGCGCAGGTTTTTCCCGATGGGTCATTTGATCGACTGCTTGGCAGCAAGGGTGCTCCGGTTCCGCGCATCGAACGCTGGAATGTTGCGCCGAGCGATGGCGTGCTGGCGGTTTGTCGGGGTGAGGGCCGTAGCCGAGTGCTCTGCACGGCGGATTGGGGGTTTCTGGCGCCCTGGGAGAAGATCCCCGAACTAGCAAAAATACGGCCGATCAATGCGAAGGCCGAGACCGTCGCCAGCAACAAGATGTTCAGCACTGCGTTCCGAACCCGGCGGTGCCTTGTTCCGGTCCGCTGCTGGTATGAATGGAAACCGGTCGCACCCGGGCTGAAGCAGCCATACGCGATGGGGCGCACGGATGGGCAGCCGATCACTCTTGGCGGGATCATCTCGCTGCACCGGCCCCATCGGGATTTTCCGGCGGAATTGTCGCTCGCGATCATCACCACACCGGCACCGGACGCGCTCGCCGACATCCATGGCCGGGCACCCCTGGTGGTGGCCGAGGCGGACTGGCCAATCTGGCTTGGCGAGGTTTCAGGGGATCCCTCCGCTATTCTCGCGCGGAGTGCCGCCGGCGAGGTTCCGGCCTGGCCGGTGGCCCGCACGGTCAATCGGGTTGGCACTGACGGTCCAGGACTGATCGAGTCGGTGGAGATCGAGGCAGAGGCAATGACGATCGAAGGTCATGCATGATGTATGAGCCAGCCATGGGTCACGATAATTCAATGAGGTCGAAGACATGAACGAGCGGGGAAGGGGGGTCGACACTTTCGCTGATGCGCCAGCCCCGGCGCTGCAGCGGATGGTCGGGCGGTGGCCTGTTGCGAGCGGGCTGATCCTGGCAGGAACCTATGCCGCAATCGCGATCCACACGGGGATGGCGGCCTGGCATTTTCCGATCAGGAGCGAACTCGGCAGGATGGGGGTCATCGTGGTCTGGCTTGCCCTGATGATCCTGCTGCCCGTGATGTACTGGACCTTCTGGGTTGCCAGTCGCCTGCGCTGGATCCGGGGTCAGATCATGGCGGCGCCGGCGAACGACGACGGGCCGGAGACGGGCAGGATCATCCGCAGCGGCACTCGCCTTCTCGTCTGGTCGGAACGGAGCCATCTCGTGGCCAACTGGTCGCTGTGGGTCGCGACGGCGATGGCGGTGATCGGTCTCGGCCTCATCATTCGGGCTCAGGGCTGACGCAGGAGCGACCTGTGCGATCCCGTCTTGGCTGATCCTGTCTGGAGCCTCTCCGCAGGATGATCAGATTCCGGCTTTCATCAGGACCTCATTCCAGTCTTTCGCGTCTCCGGGCGGCCGCAACCGTTCGACGGTGATGACGATCGGTGCGATCGTTTCCTCGATCCGCGCAGCGTGGCGATCTCCCGGTCGATCGGCGTCGGTGGCAATGGCCAGGGTGCCGTTGACCGATCCGAGTGCCTCCACCAAGTGACGCAGCGCCGTGACGGTGCCCGGTCCCAGCCCGCCGGTGGTGGCGACATAAATCGTGTCGGTCCGGCCCTGCTCGAGTGCCGCGAGGCTCAGGGCGTCGATCGGCGCTTCGGTCACTGCTACCCGCCGGTAGTCGCCGATCGTGCCGCCGGGCGCGAAACGGAACAAGCTCTTCTGTCCGCCGCGGAGCACCCCCCGGAAATCGG
>NZ_JBMFGY010000192.1:0-4417 GCF_049977125.1 Acidiphilium sp.
CTAAGATCCCCGGTAATCGACTAAAATTCTATTGTAATCGCATGTACCCGAAAAAGCTGGCGGCGCTCCCTCAAGCGACGGAGCCAGAGGGACAACACGACATACGAACGGATGAAGACGCTGGCCAACGACTGACTCCCGAAGCCGCGTATCCTTCACCCATGGCCGCGCGATCGTTTCGCCGTCAAACACCCAAGGTGGGAGCCGTATGCGCGAGTCGCGCCCGGACGGATCTGTGCGGGGCGCGCGCAGTGATGGGAGTCCCTACCGCGATCGTTGGTCAACCCATCGATTTCTGCTTAGTTCACCCCATCAGCTTGACAATGCGGTTCAATCCTGCCCGAAATCATGGATGAAATCCGCAGCCTTTAATTATGTTAGGCCCAAGTCAGTAGCCGAGGCAATCGCCTGCCTCTCCGCAAATCTTTCTGATGCTAAGTTATTGGCTGGCGGTCAGAGCCTGCTGCCTGCACTCAATTTCAGGCTTTCCGCACCGGCTCTGCTTATCGATATAGGACGGCTTGTAGAACTGAAAGGTATTACGTTGATCGACGACTGCCTTCGGATTGGCGCCGCCTGCACCTATGCCAATCTGCTAACCGATCCTGAAATCGCCTATCATGCCCCGCTGATCGCCGAAGCCCTCGCGCATGTAGCCCACCCCGCAATCCGGTCGCGCGGCACCATCGGCGGTAGTCTCGCCAACGCCGATCCGGCAGCTGAACTACCAGCAGTGATGTTGGCGCTCGACGCTACAATCGTCAGCGAAGGACCCGCGGGAATCAGACGGATCGCAGCAGCCGATTTTTTTACCGGAATGTTCGAAACCGTCCTGACGGCGGATGAGATTCTGATTGCTGTTGAGATACCGCGACGCGAACGCCGCTGGGGCTTCGCCGAACTGGCGCGACGGCACGGTGACTACGCCATCATCGGCCTCGCGGCGACTATGGGTGTGGATGGTGCTCGACTCGCTTTTTTTTCAGCTGGCCCCACTGCAATAATTGCTTCTCGCTCGGCTGCGTTGTTGGGAAGGGGCATACCGGATCGTGATCGGATCGAAGCGGCCTGCGTTGCTCTCGCTGAAGATTTGCCTGAATATTGTGATCCGGAAATTGGAGCGGCAATGCGCCTACACCTCGCGCGTGTTTTACTGCGTAGAGTGCTTAACGTATGGCTCAGTGCATGACTGGCGTTACGCTGACCCTGAACGGCGAGGTGATCCGGGCTGAGGTGTTGCCGCGTCTGCATCTAGCCGATTTCCTGCGCGAGCATTGTGGGCTTACCGGCACCCATCTTGGCTGTGAACATGGCGTCTGCGGAGCCTGCACCGTTCGGCTCGATGGCGCAATCGTTCGCTCCTGTCTGGTACTGGCGGTGCAGGCCGATGGTACGAAGATCGAAACCATTGAAGGGGTTTCGGATTCGGGCGAGGCACAGGCGATCCAGGCTGCCTTTGCCTCACGCAACGCTCTGCAATGCGGGTTTTGTACACCGGGCATGGTGATCACGGCGCTCGATTTCCTTGCCACGGCCCCGAATCCGACAGATCGTGACGCCATTCGCGCACATCTGTCGGGTAATTATTGCCGCTGTACCGGCTATGAGGCGATTGTCGATGCGATCGTGAGCGTTGCAAATCAATGAACCGCGACCTGCCCGACCGTTCATTTTACCAGATCGGACGTGCCGTGCCACGCGCCGCGTCCCGCAGACTGGCTCAGGGCCGTGGCAGGTTCACGAGCGATATCGTTCTCCCCCGGATGGTCCACGCCGCCTTTGTACGTTCGCCTCATGCTCATGCCGAGTTGCGGCACATCGATCTGGGCCCCGCACGGACGATGCCTGGTGTCGCAGGGGTGTTCGATGCTGATACCATTGCATCCTGGTGCTCCCCATGGATTGGCACTCTGACGCATATGGTTGGACTGAAGTCAGCACCGCAATATCCGCTGGCGCGGGGGCGTGTGCGCTTCCAGGGAGAACCGATCGTCATGGTGTTGGCCGCCAGTCGTGCCGAGGCGGAAGACGCTGCCGAACAGATCATGGTCGATTACGAACCGCTGACGCCGCTGGTTGACGCGCTGGCTGCCCTGGATGCGGATGCCACGCCATTACACCCCGAACTTGGAGACAATCTTGCCTTCCAGAGGCGGATCGACGCCGGCGATATCTTATCCGCCATGGCTTCTGCTGACGAAATCATCAGTCTTGATTTCGACTTCGCACGGCACACTGGCGTCACGCTTGAACCTCGCGCGGTGGTGGCGGACTGGAACGAGGGCGAGCAGCGTCTGACGGTATATGCCGGCACCCAGGTGCCACACATGCTACAGGATATTTATGCACGACATTTCGGGCTCGCAGCACGGCAGGTTCGCGTGCTTGCCCCCGATGTCGGGGGCTCGTTCGGTATCAAGATCCATATCTATCCCGATGAAATGGCCGCGATTGCGGCAAGCCGTGCGTTGCGCCGGCCGGTTCGCTTCGTTGCTGATCGGCTGGAGAGTTTTACCGCAGATATCCATGCCCGTGGACATCAGGTCCGCGCACGTATCGGGGTTACGCGGGCGGGAACGATTACCGGATTCGATATCGACGACCTTACGGGGATCGGTCCGTATTCCGCTTATCCCCGGACCTCGGCTGTCGAGGCGAACCAAGTGATCAACCTGATCGGCGGCCCCTACGCGGTTGCAAATTATCGCGCTCGGACGCGGGTGGTGTTTCAGACCAAGGCTATGATGTCGCAGTACCGCGCCGTCGGCCACCCGATTGCCACGGCAGTGACAGAGGCGCTGGTAGATGCTGCCGCGCGCCGGATCGACCTTGATCCGGTCGAATTGCGGCGCCGGAACCTAATTCCGGACGATGCATATCCGATGACCTCTCCCACCGGGATGCGGTTCGAGGCGCTCTCGCACCATGCGTGTCTTGAAAAACTCAGCGCTATGATGGGTTATGATGCGCTGCGGACGGAACAAGCGCACTTACTGGCTCGTGGGGTGCGACGGGGAATCGGTATCGCTAGTTTTATCGAGATCACCAATCCAGGCGCGGCTTTTTATGGCGTCGGCGGAGCGCATATATCGGCGCAGGAGGGCGCGACAATCCGGCTTGATGCCGGTGGCCATATCGTGGTGCAGGCCGGCGTGACGGACCAGGGGCAAGGTACTGAAACCATCCTTGCTCAGATCGCTGCGGAGGCGTTGGGGTTGGCGCCGGATCACGTTATGGTAAAACTCGGCGATACCGACGCCACACCTTACGGCGGCGGCACCTGGGCTTCGCGCGGCGCGGGGGTGGGCGGTGAGGCGGTCTGGCAAGCGGCACGCGCGCTGCGCGGCCAACTACTGACGTTGGCGGCGAGCCTTCTGCAGGTTGATCCCGCCGCGCTCGATCTGCGCGATGGCGCGATTGTCGATGTTGTCGGCACCCCTCGCATGTCGATGGACGAGCTTGCAAGGATCGCTCATTTTCGTCCGGATACCCTGCCGCCCGACGTTGTGTCCGAGCTGTCAGCAACTCGTCACTACGTCCCGCGTGAGTATCCCTTCGCCTTTACCAACGGAGTGCAGGCTTCATTGGTCGAGGTCGATTTCGAGACTGGTTTCGTCAAGTTGCTTCGGCACTGGGTGGTCGAGGATTGTGGTACCATCATCAATCCGCTGCTGGTCGACGAACAGATTCGTGGCGGTGTGGTTCAGGGGCTTGGAGCCGCCCTGTTCGAGGCCTGTCGCTATGATGAAAACGGTCAGATGACCAATGCAACGATGGCTGATTATCTGGTGCCGATGGCCGCCGAAATGCCCGATATCGAGATTGGTCATGTTTGTACGCCAACTACCGAAACCGCCCTGGGTGCGAAAGGGGCAGGCGAGGCTGGAACCGCTGCCGCAGCAGCAGCGGTGCTGAACGCGGTAAACGATGCGCTGGGTCCGGATAGCGGTCCGTTGACTGCATTACCGATTACACCTGCCCGGGTTTTGCAAGCGCTTGGGGCTGTGATCGCGTAACGGACCGCTGGCCGTTCAGCCGAACTCCGTCCCGGGTTGCGCAGCCGATCCGCAAGGTTGCCCAGTCGAAGCAGCAGTATGGACATCGCAGCGCTCGGGCCCAAATGGCTGAATCCGTCGTGGCCGTCGTGACGCTGCGTGAAAAGAATCAGCTGACATTGGTTCCGGTGTTGCGCCCCCTGATCTCAAGCTACGGCGTGCCTTGCGAAGTCCAAAATACCTCATGGTAATTTGTTGGTATTCGCAGTGGGGCCGCAATGAAAGTCTCGGAAGATGTGGACAAAAGCGGCAGAGGCGCTGTACTTTACCGGTAACAGACGACTTTTCCCTGATCGGGGAGTCGCAAACCGTGATAGGACCAACCCGATGGATTATCGCCAACTCGGAAGCTCCGGCCTTAG
>NZ_JBMFGY010000193.1:0-4415 GCF_049977125.1 Acidiphilium sp.
ATCATCCCTTCCGACGGCGATATTATAGAGGGCATCGCGAGCGTCAACGAAAGTGCAATCACCGGTGAATCCGCTCCGGTGATCCGCGAGGCTGGCGGCGATCGCTCGGCCGTCACGGGTGGCACGCAGGTGGTGTCGGACTTCCTGGTCGTCCGCATCACCGCCGAACCGGGTTCGACCTTCCTTGATCGGATGATCGCCCTGGTCGAGGGGGCGGAGCGGCGCAAGACGCCGAACGAAATCGCGCTCGATATCCTGCTGGCCGGCCTGACGTTGATTTTCGTGGTCGCGGTGGCGACCCTGCCGGGGTTTGCCGCCTATTCGCACACCCATCTGTCGATCGCGGTGCTCGCCGCCCTGTTCGTCTGCCTGATCCCCACGACCATTGGCGGCCTGTTGTCGGCCATTGGGATTGCCGGTATGGACCGGTTGATCCGCTTCAATGTGGTGGCAACGTCGGGCCGCGCGGTGGAAGCCGCCGGTGACGTCGATGAATTGCTGCTCGACAAGACGGGTACCATCACCTTCGGCAACCGCATGGCCGCCGCCATCTATCCGGTACCAAATGTTCAGGAGCGGGTTCTGGCGGAGGCCGCATGTTATGCCTCGCTCGGCGACGAGACGCCGGAAGGTCGCTCGATCGTCACCCTGATGCGCGAAAAATTTCAGATTTCGGCCACGCTACCGACGAATGCGACGGTGGTGCCGTTCAGTGCCAACACGCGGGTTTCAGGGATCGATACGGGCGGTAAGTCCTGGCGCAAGGGGGCTGTCGATTCGGTGCTTAAGTTGGTCGATCGTGCCCCGCCGGCGGCGTTCACCGAGGCCGTATCGCGCATTGCCCGTGCGGGCTCGACACCGCTCGCCGTCGTGGCGGATGGCCGACTACTCGGCGTCATTGAGCTCAAGGATATTGTCAAACCCGGCATCAAGGAGCGCTTCGCCGATCTTCGCCGAATGGGCATCCGCACCATCATGGTCACCGGCGACAACCGGGTCACGGCAGCAGCCATCGCTGCGGAGGCTGGAGTTGATGACGTGATCGCCGAGGCAACGCCGCAGGACAAGCTCAGCTATATCCGCAAGGCGCAGGAGGGCGGACGTCTGGTAGCCATGTGCGGTGACGGCACCAACGACGCACCAGCTTTAGCCCAGGCGGATGTCGGTGTCGCGATGCAGACCGGCACCCAGGCGGCACGCGAGGCCGGCAACATGGTCGATCTCGATAGCGACCCGACCAAGCTGATCGAAATCGTCGAAATTGGCAAGCAGTTGCTAATCACCCGCGGCTCACTGACCACATTCTCGATCGCCAACGACATCTCGAAATACTTCGCAATCCTACCAGCGATTTTCGTCGCGACCTACCCGCAGTTGCAGGCGCTTAACATAATGGGTCTGACGTCGCCCGAGAGTGCTATCCTTTCGGCGGTGATCTTCAACGCCCTGATCATCGTTGTGTTGGTGCCGCTCGCCTTGCGCGGCGTGAAGTTCCGTGCGGTTGGCGCAGCCGCGCTGATGCGCCGTAACTTGCTGATCTACGGTCTGGGCGGCGTCGTCGCCCCGTTTGTCGGAATCAAGGCGATTGACATGATCCTCACCGCCTTTCACATCTTTACCTGATCGGACACCGTCATGCTACGCGAAATAACAAATGAACTCCGCCCTGCTTTGTCGCTCGTCGTGCTGTTCACCCTGCTTCTCGGTGTGGCTTTTCCCGCCGCCCTCACCGGTTTCGCCCAATTGGTGTTTCCGTTCCAGGCGAACGGCAGCCTGATCCGGGTCAAGGGTCAGCCTGTCGGCTCGGCACTGATCGGCCAGAACTTCGCAGGCAAACACATCGTCGCGAAGGACTGGTTCCAGCCGCGCCCCTCGGCACTGACCGGCACTGATGCCAAGGGCAAAACCATCCCAACGCCCTACGACGCCTCCGAATCTGGCGCTTCAAACCTGGGGCCAACCAGCAAGACCTTGATTAGTGATGTCACCGCCCGGATTGCCGCATACCACAAGGCCTATGGCCCAGGTCGGGTGCCTGACGACGCGGTTGAATCTTCGGGTTCCGGCCTGGATCCCGATATCTCTCTGGCCAACGCGCTACGCCAAGCGCCTGCCATTGCCGCAGCGCGCAATCTTCCCGCAGCCACAGTGACCGCGCTGGTCAACCGCCTTGCCACCCACCGGCTGCTCGGCGTCATCGGTACCGACCATGTCAACGTCCTAAAACTGAACCTTAAACTGGCAGGTATGAAACAGCCCTGATAATGAAGTTGTGGCACGGTGCGGCGATCGGACTAACTGCCGCGCCGCCATCGGGGACGACGCGGCTGGAATACCTCGCGCACCTACTTTTGGGAAGTCGCAGCTGGGGCAAGACAAATCGGTAACCGCAACCGCCCTGCCTTTAAGCAAGTATAGCTTGCGGCGCGCGTGGCCCAGTCTGCAGATCATGTGGAGGTCAACTGTGGCATGAGAGACATACCGAGTAACGTAAGCGGTGCGATTCTGGTGGTCGACGACGAAGCGGAGATTCACCGGTTTCTGAAACCAGCCCTCGAGACAGCGGGTTACACTGTCTTGCGCGCGAACACCGGTGCCGAGGCCCTGCGGATCACGTCATCCAGTGCGCCGGCTCTTGTGCTGCTCGATCTCGGGCTACCGGACATCGATGGGCACGAGGTTCTCGCCAGATTACGTTCGTTTTCCGAGGCGCCAGTTATCGTGCTTTCCGCGCGTGACCGCGAGATTGAAAAGATCAAGGCACTGGATAACGGCGCCAACGATTACGTCGAAAAGCCCTTTGGAATGGGTGAGTTGCTGGCAAGAATTCGCAATGCGATCAAGTGGCACATTCTGAAAAGTAATAAAGAGCTAAGTCGGTCGTTCGACGACATCAATCTAGATGATAATTCCATGAAGGTAACTGTAGAACATCGTGAGTTCCTGATGACAAAAACACAATATCGGATTCTGAAACTCCTCTTAAAAAATAGAGGCACTGTTATGACGCACGATCATATCATCGCGAAAATATGGGGCAATTCGCCTGATCAAGGTATAAACTATTTAAGAATCTACATTAGTCAGATAAGAAATAAACTTGGCTCATATGGCGATCAACATATAAAAACCAGGGTCGGCGTTGGATATTGTTTTGAATGAAGGCCGTATGGACAAGATAACCTTAGCCGCCCATAGATACTGGTCTATAATATGGATAATATTTTTTGTTTTGCTTGTATATTATGAAAAAACTTATTCAAATACTATTTACGTAAAAAACATTCTAGACTCAGCGATCATATCATGGTCATCTGTGGCATTTATAACGCTATTGCAAATTATCAAAAATAATAGAACACTTGATGGCAAGTTTATCGGCTTGTTGGTCATGAAATTGTCGAGGCCATTTGCGCTTCTTTTGTTCCTGGAATTCGCCATATTTTTTATCTCAAGGGAAAACAAAGAAGTCACGATGATATTCACCGCATCCGTATCAGCGGTGACGACAATCTATCTATCGTTGGCAAGCCTACTGGAATTTTCAACATGGTTCAATCAGTTTGAAAGGAATCGCCGTCGTTAAGGAACGATGGATGTTTCAAGCGGCCCCGATTCTCGGTGATCTGTCTTGCCGAGAGTGCGGTAGTGTTATGTCAGCGTCCAAAGGGCGGCATTTCGAAGGTAAGATCGTGCTTTCGTCGGAGCGATGGTGCTGACAGTATGGCATTAGCAACTGGCATCCTGAGCTGATGATGGTGCGCGCGACGTGAATGTTGGCCTTTCCACGATCTGCCGCGGAGTTCAGAACCAGCCGGTGCGCGTCGTCAGGACGCTGAAGGCAACGTATGCGACGATCAAGACCTTCGACGTGACACCGGCCCTTCGCAAGGGACGGACATGCGTCTGTTTTCAACCTCACCCGGATATTTGCCGTCGGGGGTGGTCTGTCGGATGTGCCTTCGGCATCGGCGCTCGTGCTGAAGCGGTCCGGCTCATAGTCAAACGGATGAAACGTGAGGCAGCCTGACGGGCACCGCGCGAACGGCCAAGAGGCGAACGGCACCCGACATCACAGTTTGCAACAAAGCCTCCTCAACTTCCCGCACCCTGTTCCACCCAGCCCTCATGGGCACGGCAAACTGATGGTGATGATGGTGCCGGGCAGGCCGTCGCGAGGGAGATCGGTGCGGGGGCTGATGGCGGTGATGGTGCCGTTCATCGCTTCCACAAAGGCGCGGGCGATGGCGAGGCCGAGGCCGGTGCCGGGGGCGATGCGGTCACCGCGGGAAGCACGGAAAAAGCTGTCGAACACGTGCGGGAGATCTGCGGCGTCGATGCCGATGCCTTCGTCGGCGACCGAGATGGCGATGGTGTTGGCCTCACGGGTGGCGTGGATGGTGATGGCGGAGCCG
>NZ_JBMFGY010000194.1:0-4407 GCF_049977125.1 Acidiphilium sp.
AATAATTCCACTACACGCGATAATAGGTGTTATCGCGTGTAGGTCGATCCGGGCGCGAGACGTCAGGCGTTCAGTTTGTCGCGTTCGGTAGTTAATGAGACTTTTTGGGGAAACTCAGGACCAGCCCTGATTTGATACCCTTCATAGCGATCGAAATGCCATAAAGCGCGCAAAAGAATGCCCTTAAAGCTGATAAAAGTACCCTTAATGATGAGAAACGCGACCTCTGGGAGGCGGCTGACAACCGCCACTTCCTGATCGGCTACGCACAGGTGCCGAGCGCCTCGGGCCGCCCCCCCTCCCCCGCTCACCTACCCCACTACGGCCGAACCAAGTCGGCCGCTTCAATGGCGGTCGTGCCTAGAGGTGGCCGGCTCTTTTCCGCGATCCATGTCCTCAGGCAACGGCGTTCGACGTGCTGCGGCGCGCCGACGTGCCCGCGCCGCAATCCGGTTGACGGCGGCCGCACGATCCCGCTTAGCCGAAGCTTTCGACCAGGTCGCATTAGCCCTCGCCAAGGCAACGCTCAGGCGAACCCGCTCTTCTGCCGTTCTCACAGCCTTCTCATGTTTCTCATGAGCTTCGACAGCCCGTCCGACACATTGCGCGAGAACCGCCCCCCATCCCTGCGCGGTAGCGGCAAGCCATGCCCGAGCATCCCCTGATAATCGGCGAACCAACCAAGGCAGATCTGCCGTGAAGCCGTCTGGATCGGTATCCCACAAAGTAGTCCGCTCCAAGCGAGCCGGGCATCCACCCGCCATGTCCGTGAGGACGGAACCGATGATGCCAAGTATTTTGAAGCCAGATTGGGGTTCGATTTCAAAAGTCCGATGGGGGCTGCCTAAACTTGTCGTCGAGTCCTCCCTTGCCGCCAGAGGAATCCCGAGCGGCCAACCGAAGACGCCAACAAGATCTCGGACGATGAGAGCAAATTGACTGGCCGGCAAGCCAAAATGCCACAGCCCAGTGGGAGCCACGCCAACCAGCGCCTTCAGGATGGCCGATTGCATCTCCAACGCCGAACGGCGCAGGGCCGAATCGCGCGTCAACCAAAGCATGCCGCCACGCAGCGCCGCGATATTTGCACCAGTCCGCGAAGGTTCCCCAGCGTCCACTGGCGAACGGCAGCCGGAACAAATCAAGCGTTGCCGCCCGCTGATCGACGAGAAGCTGCAATGGCCAAAAAAACAGGCCTGGCACAGGCATTCCAGCAGCGAACCGTGGGTCGGGCAGGCGACGCAGCAGCCGAGACGCCAGACGGCGCGTTCATGGACCTCGCCGTACCGTCCAAAATCGTCGCGCACGCACTCCGGACACCAAACCACCAACGCGCGGTGCCAAGCGCCGGGATCCGGCAAATTCCGTACCGGCACCCGTAGCCCGCTGATCGATGCGCGATCAAGACGCGCCGCTCGCGTCAGGAGGTTCTCCAGGTCGGAATCCTCCCGCCAATCGATCAAGGCGAGCGCCGATCGATCGCCGCCGTACTCACGCCCACCCCGCAGGCACGCAACCAACTGGTGGGTATCGAGATCATATCGTGCCGCGGTCCGCGCAAGCCAGGATCGTGCGGATTCGCCAGGATACGGCCTCGGCGCCACTGGAAGCGCCTTGCGCTGCGTCATGCCCGGCTCCCCTCGGGTGGCCGGCGAGCACGGGTGGCGCGGCCTGGTGCCGCTACGCCGCGCCATATCTCGGGATCCTCGAAGCTGGCAAGCTCGATCCGTTCCCGCCCGGTACGGATGGCAGCCACGGCAGCGCGCTCCACGGCCTTGCAGATCCCCAGCGTGACACCGCCCGACCGCGTGGCCAGCATCGCCCGCAACTTCGCCGAATCCACGGGGGACGGCTGGCGCAGCGGCAGACTCCACACCAAGCGGGTCACGAAGTCCCGCAGATCCTCACCGGGCGTCCAAGCCGGCAGCTCGATGTCGGTGAACCGACTGCGCAACTGCGCATCCGAGAGCAGCGCATGCCGCGCTTCGGGCACGCCTGCCCCAACCAGCGCCAGCCGCAAATTGTTGGATAGGAAGCGTAGCAGCTGCAGGAACAGCCGCTGTTGTCGCGGGGTACCGGCAAGAACCGAATTGATCTCGTCAATCACCAGGACGCGTGCGCCGACCTCGCGCAACAGCCGGATGGCCGATGTCCGCAACTGTCCTCCCCCGGCCCAATATCCCGCCGAGGGCGCATCAAGAGCTTCCAGAACCCGATTGAAGAACTCAGCCTCCGTGGGCTGTGGCGCCATCAACATCACGACGACCGGCCGGCGCTGAACGCCGGCCACTTCATCGAAACGCACCGCGTTCTGCCGCTCGAATTTGCGGATCAGCATCGTCTTGCCCATCCCGCTTTCACCCAGCAACAAGAGGTTCTCCATCCGCTCGCGAGGTGGTTGGTCACATGCCTCCTGCAAATAACCGAGCAGACGCTCCGCCGCGGCATGCTGGATCCACCGCTCAGCGCGGATATGCGCAATCCGCGCGTCAGCGTCGAGGTGAGCAATCTGCTGGATGTCCGGCGGCAGGTGCGCGAACGTGCCAGTCGCCATCACCAGAACTCCACGCCACTGGTAACGCCGTCGCCGGGTATGACAACCTGCGCATCCGGATCATCGTCCGAGGCCGCCGGAGGCGCCGCTGGCGGGCGGATATTAGCGATGGCAAGTTCCCCTCGTACCACCGCCCGGCGCGCGGCCTTGCTGCGGTCATACGCCTCAGCGAGCACACGGCGTTGTTCTTCAATTGCCTCGAAAATAGCGTGCTCGTCGACAGTGCGCCGCCCTTCTTCGCGCAACCGATTAATAGCGGATCGATGCTCCCAAAGCGTTACAGCCGACCGGCCGATGTCAGCATAGGGCACCCGGATATGATCACCGCCCGAAAGTTCGACAAACACGGCGCTCAGATCGCGAGGATCATATTTCACGCGCAGCTTATGTCCGCCGCTATTGACGAGGTGTGCCAGGGCGCCATCCTGATACTGCACGTTAAACAGCCGCACGCCGTCGCGGCGGATGACACGTTCCTCAAATGGCAGGAAATCGAACAACAGCGATTGCGCATCCGCGGGTTCACGAAGAGTCATCCCGTTGACGCCAGCGGCCCATGCGGCAGCCGGTGGCCGACCAAGCGTCTGGTGAACCTCGTTGTGATATGGGCCAAGAACCTCTAGTGCCAAAATTCGTTCGAACTCGCGGAAGGTGAGCACGGATCGACCCTCCGATGGGTAATCGCCACGCGCACTGACATTAGAGAACGTTGTGCCGGGCAGCGCTTGAACGCGCCCCATCAAGGTTCCCATCAATCGCTCGATATGGCCGCCGTAGCGCGGTGTCGCTGGCGGCCGATAATCAATCCTGACGCCATGCTGCTGGCAGCCGCGCTCGAAAGCCCTGGAATGGAATTCGGCGCCGTTATCAACGTGAATGCACTCCGGTAATCCAAACACAGGCCAAGCGAGTTTGATGCCTCTGTCAGCGAGCCACGCGGCCTTTGGCAGGATCGACTGAGTGACCGCGAGAGCCGTGCCCGCCGCACTCGGCGCGTCCAGCGACAGCGTGAGCCCTGCAACTATCCGGGTATGGATGTCCAGCACCAGCGTGAGCCACGGACGCCCGATACAGGCTCGCGTGACATCGTCCACCAGCATGATGTCGACCTTGGTGTGGTCGATCTGCACGACCTGTAGCGGGCGCTCGGTTCGGATACCAGGCTTAACCTGGCGAAACCGGTCTTCTGAGACCCCTGCCCCTTCTCGGGCTTTCGTTCGCTCGCGCAAGCTGCGTGCAGAAATGCGGGCTCTCACCGCGTTCATGGACGGCGGCTTGAGACCGGCGACAATGCAATCCCGGCGCACCTGGCCAAATAGTCGCTTCACGGTAGGTCGCTCGGGTTGAAGATAAAGGGCCACAATCGCCGCCTCGATCCGAGCCTCAACCGCAGGATCGAGCCTACGACTTCCCTTCGCCTGGCCTCGCCGGCGGGACAGCATCGAAGCGGTCACGGGCCGGTCGCGAAATCCGCGAACAAGCCGGTAGATCTGGGGAATACTCAAGCCAAGGCGCGTCGACGCCACTTTCACCGCGATGCCGCCTGGCCGCGCCGACGCCGCAAGGGGCCGGATCACTGCCTCCCTGCGAACCGCCTCAGCCCAATCCTGCTCGGAAGCCGAGTGGAAGGATTCCGGGCGAGAGGGCTGCTCAGGGGGAACGGTTTTCAACTTTAAACCCCGTTTTATCATAATTAGAAGTGTTTTATTAATTTTAATGGTAATTTATCACTATCTAAGGTATTTGCAAGCCTCTGATAATGCACATTAGGATCAATCACTAATTACCGAACTCGACACAGTTTGCACTTGGTATGGAATTGAGTTCTATCACGAAGCGATGGAGCCGATCTC
>NZ_JBMFGY010000195.1:0-4402 GCF_049977125.1 Acidiphilium sp.
CATCGGCCGATCCTGATGGACCTGGAACCGATATAGCCCCGAATAATTCCACTACGCGCGATAATAGGGGTTATCGCGTGTAGGTCGATCCTGATGTCAACAAAATCAATGAGATGACCCCTGCCCTACCGCCCGCCCGTGACGGCTTGTTGCAATACGGCAGTCCGAGATCGACCTGTACCGCGTTACAGCATCGCCAGCGGTGCCTCGAAACTCGGCGGAGTGTGCGCCGCCTCGATCTCAGCTAGATCCTCGATCGTCAGTTTGATTGCCGCGGCGCCCGCATTTTCCCTGACGTGCGTGACGGTGGACGCCTTCGGAATCGCAATTACTCCGCCCGACCGCAAACACCACGCCAGAGCAATCTGGCCTGGTGTCGCCCCATGTCGTCTTGCAACGGTTATCAGCGCCTGAGAGCGCAGCAGCCGCCCGCCTTGCCCAAGGGGAGAATACGCCATGACCGGCATCGAATGGGCTTGGCACCATGGCAACAAGCTGAATTCGATCCCTCTTTCCTCTGGATGGTATAGAACTTGGTTGGTCGCACAACGTCCGCCCGCCGGCAATGCGCCAAGTTCCATCATATCCCTGGTGTCGAAGTTCGAGACCCCCCAATACCTGATCTGCCCGACCGCCCGTAGTCGTTCGAAGGCTTCAACGGTTTCGGCCAGCGGATAATCACCGCGCCAGTGCAACAGATAGAGATCAAGATAATCCGTTCTGAGCCGTTTGAGGCTAGCGGCGCACGATTTAGCGACGCCTAGTTTTGAGGCGTTATGAGGGTAAACCTTACTGACTAAAAAAACTCGATCGCGTTGTCCGGATATGGCTTCACCTACCAGTCGCTCGGAGGCGCCATTCCCATACATCTCAGCGGTGTCGATTAGACTCATTCCGAGATCAATTCCTTCGCGGAGCGTGGAAAGTTCAGAAGTAACGTGCGCTCGACTATCGCCGATGTTCCAGGTTCCCTGTCCAACGGCTGGAACTGCAGTGCCATCAGGCAAAATAATTCTCGGGATTTCTACGTTATTTTCCATTCTGACGGCATTTCTAAATCAGCCCCGAACGTTTCATCAGCTCTTGAATTCCTTCCCAATAAGAAAAACGATTTGACTCGCAGAATGAAATGAATGGAATTGCCACAGACTGTGGGGCTCTCGTATTAATAGCAGTAGTTGGGCCAAGTTCTTTTCGACGCCGACGTATCGTAATTATTTGTTCGTTATTCTCTCGACTCTTAAACCCAACTCGTTCTCCTGCCGCATCAGCACGCGCAATATCCTCAATATTAATTTCATTTTCTAGTCTATCCGGTCGAATGGTTTTAATTCTCTCGGCAGTTGATTGTTTTGCATTAGCAAAACCAAATACATCTTCATTCATCACGCAACCTCTTTCTCAGCATCTATTGGTACTATTAATCTTACCAGTTCATTAGCCAATTTCTCAGCGTTTATAATTGCTTCTGTCATTCCGTTAATATGTTCTGGGTTGAGCTCATGTAAACCAAGGCGCCGCACAAAAATTGCCTTATATGCTTGCCGCTCATGTATTTTAGTTTTCATCATTGGAAGTCCTGCATCATTGAGAGCTCCAACAATTTCTTTTTCAATTCTGGTTGTAATTATTGGATTAGTTCTAGTCAAAACAATGCGGAACGGAATTCGTCTGTCGCCAAGGGCCTCTTCCTCCTCATGAATCAAAGAAACTGCTCTGCTAGCTTGCCGAGCATCAACTCCACTCGCCTGAAGAGGAATGAGTACCATATCTGCCTGGGTAATTGCGCGAGAAACAAGCCTACTTGCCGTGCCTTCTAGGTCCACAAATACGAATTGTTGTCGTGAACGCTCATCACGGATAGTTCGTATTATGGAACTTTCGGTGGTGTCTCCTATTACGTTTAGTCGTAGTTTGCTTGATCCTGCCCTCCAATCAACAATTGGGCGATTGGGATCAGCATCAATGATTGTCACGCTTGCACCTAAGTGTGCCAGCGTTTGGGCTAAAATGAGCGTTGTTGTGCTCTTCCCAGCTCCACCTTTCGGATTAGCGGTTACGACAACCGGCATAGCACCCCCACTCAGGATAAAGAAAGCGATAGCTAGCACGTGCTGTTGGTTGCTTCAACACCCAACAAGTTTGTTTTAATGGCAATAGCTACAAACATGTAGCGTTATGTAGCAACATGTATGCTCTTTCTTGAAGATTGGTTTATGCCTTTGCCGCTGTGCCGTTCTCGCAATCCCCAGATCGATCTATCGAGATTGAGGTTTCCGGTTTGGGATTTGGCTACCATGCCGGCAAAATATCCGCCTGCGCTTGATGTAAAATCCTCAGGTGGTTTTGCTGAGACGATTGCGAGGGCAATTGCGGCTCGTTCACGGCCCATTGTGACGCAGGCATCCCCCCACAACGGTTTTGACACACCCAGGTCATGGCGCAGCCAGTCGGCGGCATCGACAATTTCGGGCCAGGATGGTGAGGCTCGTTTTAGGTAACATTTCAAACGAGGCGCAATTTGAAGAAGTTCATCAGGTCGGATTTTCATCACCGTTCCTCTATCATGTCGATCTAGTCGGCTCGTACTGCTTTTGTCGACCTCGTCAGATCTGGCAGACTTTTCGACATTTTCTCGACCAGCGACAAAGTTACATTTGTCCTGTGCCATTACCGTATCCGTAGGATTAAGTGTTTGATTTGTAGCTGTAATATGCGGCACATTTTTGTGCCCCTGGGGGCACATTTCCACAGAATCAGAGCCGCCAACTCCCTGTCTTGAAAGCATCATTTCCAAAGCTTGACGTGCCGTGGCTGCTATTGTTTCCAATGCCACAACAGCCGGCGTCAAAGTTGCCCGCGTGTCGTTGCCACGTAATGCACGACTTGCCGACGTCGCCGCATCTTGAAGTCCAGAAAGAGCTGGATCCTCGATCTGACATTCCTGGTACGTCTGCCAAGTTTGCCTGAGACTGTTGCGCGCAATCGTAGCCCGACGCCGAAGTAAGGCAATCGCAGCACGCTCAGCACGGTAGGCTTCCGCCGCGGCTCTGAACTCGTCGATCCGAACAGCGATCGGGGACAGGTCAAACCCATAGGCTTCAACAATCCGCCCACGAGCATCCCGCCGCCCATACCTCTTTCGGTTCGGGCTGTCGCGCATCGCAACCAAACCTAACTCAACCAAATGACGATTAAGTCGCTTCACATGAGTAGCGGTCAGACCCAACTCAGCGGCTTGCATCGATGCAGAAGGCCATACAATCGGCCGGCATCCAGGTAGCCAATCCTGGGGCTGGGTGAAACGAAACAACCAGTCCACCGCATGAATCGCACGTGGACTGATCCCAAAATGCGGGGCAGCTGACTTTAATGCGGCCAAAGCCTGACCAGGGGTGATTTCGCCCCCAAGAAAGCGTTTTGCTAGATTGTCCGCGGATAGCATGGCGGGTGTGATCCGCCGCAACCCAGTTTGGACGTGGATATTCTTGCGACCATACTGGCCACACAATTCGTCTGTCATGGTTCCTCCGGTTGACGAAAACCGCCGGAAGAGGGGAGGGGCCTAGCACACAGAAACCCGTTGCAAGCTTAGACTTGCAATTTTGATCCATATGAGCGATATCAGGAACCGGTCTTAGTGAATTTCGTTTTGGTCAGTTTGCCGCTGCCAAAACTTCCCGTCATCGCAAATTGTGTGAAAGTCCCGCCTCTCCGGCGGGCTTTTGCATTTTAGGCTGGTTTCATCGTTCTCCTCTGATGGTTTCGGACATAGTTCGCGGGTCGCTTCATCCGCGATTCGCAAAAAGCATCATGAGCGTTCCTCGTTACAGGAGCAATCAACTTGATGATGCCGTAATGGTTGGGCGGATTCGATCCGTGAAAAAAAGGCAAAGAACCTTTGATCATTTGACGCGCTGCTCCTGCAGGAACCCCGTCGCCCCTGCTCTCTCGACGCCACTGTCTTGAATTGCCGCCTTGCGTTGCAACACAGCACGACGAATTGCATCGATGCAGAAATCCAAGGCGTCTTCGTCGGCTAATAGAAAACGCTTTAGGTCAGCATAAAAATCCGCGCTCCTCAACGCCAGCTCGATTTGAACTGCATGCCGGATAAAGTCGGTGCGATCTTCATTCGGCTCAATGTGCGCCGCAATTCTTTCGAACGTCCTTTCTGGAAAGGCCATCACAGTTCGTTCGGCAAACTTTTTTGGTCGCGCCATGCTGGGATTATAGCTTCCCATGTTTGATTCCTTCAATCTAATGAGCGTTATACGATAACTGACATTAGTTATTGACTTATACGGTCTTTTATGGGAATTGCAACCCATGTACCCGTTCCCCTCATTTTTGAACGCTCCCCCACCGAGGCCGGCATGCTTTTGAACGCGGCCATCGTCGG
>NZ_JBMFGY010000196.1:0-4371 GCF_049977125.1 Acidiphilium sp.
ATCGCCGACCCGCATACCGCGATCGGCATTGCGGCGGCGCGGGCGTGCGGGCCGATCGGCATTCCCGTGATCGCGGCAGCCACCGCGCACCCGGCGAAGTTTCCGGATGCGATGGAACGGGCGATCGGCGTCCGTCCCTCTCTCCCCGAACGCTTAAAAGACCTATATCAACGTCCTGAAGTCTTTCTGCGCTCCAGCAATCGCCTCGCCGAGGTGCAAGCGCTGGTTCGCAATTTTGCGCATAGGAACAATGCATGACCGACGGTGTTCAGATCACCCACCTCGATTCCGGGCTCACCATTCTGACCGAGCGGATGGAGCGGGTCGAGACGGTTTCGTTCGGCGCCTATGCCGGCGTCGGCACCCGCCATGAGACCGCACCTGAAAACGGCGTGTCGCATTTTCTCGAGCATATGGCGTTCAAGGGCACCGAAAAGCGCAATGCGGTCGAAATAGCCGAGGCGGTCGAGGATGTCGGCGGGCATATCAACGCCTATACCTCGCGCGAACAGACCGCCTATTACGTGAAAATGCTGAAGGACGATCTGCCGCTCGGCATCGACATCATCGGCGATATTCTGTGCCACTCGACTTTCGATGCCGCCGAGTTCGAGCGTGAGCGCGGCGTGATCCTGCAGGAGATCGGCCAGGCGAACGACACGCCGGACGATATCGTGTTCGATCATTTCCAGCAGGCGGCGTATCCGGGTCAGCCGATGGGCTGGCCGACGCTGGGGACCGAGGCGATCATCAAATCGCTCTCGCCCGATGTGTTGCAGCGCTACATGCGCGCGCATTACACGCCGAAGAACATCGTGGTGTCCGCTTCCGGCAAGCTCGATCATCAGCAGGTGGTCGATCTGGTCAGCGAACATTTCGCTGATCTGCCGAACGCCGTTCAGGTGCCGCCGATGCCGGGGATTTATAGCGGCGGCGATTATCGCGAGATCCGCGATCTCGACCAGGCGCATCTGGTGCTCGGCTTTCCGGCGGTGGGCTATAGCGATCCCGATTTCCATGCGGCGATGCTGCTCTCGACGTTGCTCGGCGGGGGCATGTCCTCGCGATTGTTCCAGGAAATCCGGGAAAAGCGCGGGCTGGTCTATTCGATCTATTCGTTTGCCTTGCCGAATAACGATGCGGGTCTGTTCGGTATTTATGCCGGCACCGGCGAGGCGGAGGCGGCGGAGTTGGTGCCGGTCACGCTTGGTGAATTGGCCAAGGTGCAGGAATCGGTGACCGGCGCGGAATTGCGCCGGGCGCGGGCGCAGGTGAAGGCGGGGCTGCTGATGTCGCTCGAATCGACCGGCAGCCGCTGCGAGCAGTTGGCGAGGCAATGGCAGGTGTTCGGGCGGGTCGTGCCGATCGCCGAGACTGTTGCCAAGATCGATGGTGTGACCGAGGCCGATATCACGCGGGTGGCTTCACGGATTTTCAGGGCCAAGCCGACGCTTGCCGCGATCGGGCCGATCGGGCGGGTGCCGCAGATGCCGAAGATTCTGGAAAGGCTCGCGGCATGAGAAATCTCGATCATCTGAACCAACTGCTCGCCGCCGCGCGGCGCGCCGGCGCCGATCAGGCGGATGCGTTGCTTGGGACCGCCGCGTCGCTTTCGGTCAGCCGGCGGATGGGCAAGATCGAGGAGATCGAGCGCGCCGAGACCAACAACATCGGGCTGCGCGTGTTCGTGGGCAAGCGGAGCGCGATCGTCTCGTCCGGGGCGGTCGATCCCACGAGTTTCGACCGGCTGGCCGAGCAGGCGGTGGCGATGGCGAATGTGGTGCCGGAAGATCAATTCGCCGCGATTCCCGACGCGCCACCGCCCGAAGACGTCGCGCCGCTCGATATGGACGATGCGGTTGAACCCTCGATCGAGATTCTGATGGCGCGCGCCGCCGCCGCCGAGGAGGCCGCCCTCGCCTGCCCTGGCATCACCAATTCCGAAGGGGCGGGTGCGTCGTGGTCGCGCAGCCATGTGGCGCTGGCGACCTCGCGCGGCTTTGCCGGCGCCTATAGCCGGTCGAGCCATGGTCTTTCGGTCTCGCCGATCGCGGGCAGCGGCGTGGGGATGCAGCGCGATTATGAGTATTCCTCGGCGGTGCATGCCGGGGATCTGACCGATCCCGCCGCGATGGGCCGCGCCGCCGCCGAACGGGCGGTGAGCCGGCTCGATCCGCGCCGGCCGGGCACGGCGAAGCTTCCGGTGGTTTTTCATCCGCGGGTCGCGGGCAGCCTGCTCGGGCATTTCAGCGCCGCGATCAATGGATCGAGCATTGCGCGGGGCACCAGTTTTCTCAAGGATGCGATGGGCAAGCCCGTGTTCGCACCCGGTATTTCGATCATCGATGATCCGCGGCGGGTTCGGGGTTTGCGGTCGCGCGCGTTCGATGGCGAGGGGCAGCGGGTGCGGCGGATGGCGTTGATCGAGGATGGCCGCCTCACCACCTGGCTGCTCGATCAGCGCAGCGCGGCGCAGCTGGGTCTCAAGAGCACCGGCCATGCCTCGCGCGGCACTTCCGGCCCGCCGAGCCCGGCGGCGTCGAATTTGTATATCGAACGCGGCACATTGTCGCCGGCGGCGCTGATGGCGGACATCACGCTGGGTCTTTATGTCATCGAGCTGATCGGCATGGGGGTGAACGGCATCACCGGCGATTATTCGCGCGGCGCGGCCGGTTTCATGATCCGCGAGGGTCAGATTGCCGAACCGGTCGCCGAGATCACGATTGCCGGCACGCTGCGCGAGATGTTCATGCACCTCACCCCGGCCGACGACCTTGAATTCAGGCGCGGCACCGATGCGCCGACGCTTCGGGTCGAGGGCATGACGATGGCGGGCGGCTGAGGCGGCGGCGTGTCGCTGGTTCTGACCGGCGCGCAGGGGCAGTTGGGCCTGGTGCTGCGGCCGCGGCTGCTGGCGCGGGGCATTCCGTTGCGCTCGCTCGACATTGTGCCGACCACGCCGATCGATCCGCGCGAGACGACGATGACCGGCGATCTGCGCGATCCGGCGATCATCGATCGGGTGCTCGATGGCGCGACGACCGTTTTGCATCTTGCGGGCATCAGCGTCGAACGGCCATTGCCTGAGATTATCGAGAATAATCTGGTCGCCCTGCATGCGCTGTATGAGGGGGCGCGGCGGCATCGGGTTCAGCGCGTGGTGTTCGCGAGTTCCAACCATACGATCGGCATGTATCCCGCCGGTCAGATGATCGGCCTGTCCGACCCTTATCGGCCGGACGGGCTGTATGGGATTTCCAAGATCTGGGGCGAGGCGATGGGGCGGCTTTACTGGGACAAATACGGCATCGAGGGCGTGGCGCTGCGGATTGGCAGCGCCCTGCCCCGGCCGCGCGAACCGCGCCATCTCGCGACGTGGCTCGGGCTGGACGATCTTGAACATCTGGTTCTGCAAAGTCTTGCCGCGCCGATCAGCACCTATCATCCGATCTGGGGCGTTTCGGCCAATACGCGCGCGTGCTGGGACAATAGCGAGGCCGCCGAGCTTGGCTATCATCCGGTCCAGAATGCCGAGGATTTCAGTGAGGCGATCCTGGGCGCGGGCGGGCGGGCGTGGCGGTTTCAGGGCGGGGGGTTTGCCGAGGATTGAGGCAAGGTGAGAATATCCCTCGTTTGCGGCGTTTTTGTTGCGATATCGTAATGAAATGGACGTGCAAAAGTGAGGATCGAGGGTCAGGATTTTTTGAAGATGGCGGGGTTTGGGATGAAATAATGATTGCCGGGGCCGAGCGGCGGCGGCGTTGAGGTGATGGGGGGAAAAACCGGGGTTGGGCGTGGGCGGCGCTGGCGGGGTTTTCGCGGGGCGGCGGGGCGGCGGCGTGCGCGTTTCGGCAGCGCGAGGTTGGGCGGGAGTTTGAGACCGCAGATGTGGCAGAGCGGGCGGAGGGCGCGACCGATGGCGGGGGTGGTTTCGATCAGCGCGACCATGTCCGGGTGGGTCAGCAACCGTTCGATCTCCATGGTGTAGCCAATGATCTGGTGATGCGGGATCAGGCGGCGCAGGGCGCCGAAGCCGCGCGGCAACGGCGGCGGCGGGCCGAATTGGGCGAGCGGCCAGTTGCGCGGCAGTTTGGCGGGGGCGCGTTCGCGGGGTTTGGCGTCGGGGTTGGGCCGCGACTGGCGCGCCGGGTGCGGACCGCGGGCGATCAGGCGCTGGATGCGGCTGCCGAGCGTGCCGAGACGGCCCATGATCAGGACGATCAGCGGGAGGGCGATGCCGAGGCGCTTGCCCTGGTCGCACAGGGTTTCACGCAGCTTGCGCAGGCTGAGGGCGAACATCTCGGTCAGGGTGGTGGGGTAAGGGGGTGGGGTCCATGCCATGGAAGGACTATAGACCCAGGGGGTGGG
>NZ_JBMFGY010000197.1:0-4341 GCF_049977125.1 Acidiphilium sp.
CACCTGGAAGTCACGCGGTAGTCCCGGAGGCGGGGGCGGGCCGGGGCGGTAGTCAGAGGGGCACGGAGATTGGTCGAGGTGGCCTGTCAGGGCCGCGCCAGGTGGCGATGAATACTTGGCGGAGAGGTCAGGGACGATCATGGAATTATCTCACCCCGGTCGCGAGCGCCATGCCAGACGCGGATAATTCGGACGATCTGAGCGGAAAAATCGATCCTATAGACAATGAGATATGGCCAGACCGCGACCAGCTCCCGTGTGCCCCGAGCTAATCCCGGACGGCCGCGATGTGGAAATGATCCCAGACTATCGCCCGCGATCAGAAGTTCCTGGGCCATGCGCGTTGCGGCGAGCGGATTCTCTGTCGCGATATGGCGGGCGATCGAGGTCACGTCGTGCCGGGCCGAAGCCAGCCATCGGACGATCACGGGTCGCGCAAATCCGGAGGTGGTGCGTTGAAATCCCCGTGAGCAAGCCGTAGCAGCCAAGCCCGCATATCTTCATGCGTCACATAGCGCTGGTCGGCTTCCGCTTTGGCCACTGCAGCTTCGAGCAACTGCCGTTCGGCTTCAAGTTCGTGGTCAATCTGAGCGGCTGGGTGGTTCATTTGGTCAAATCCTCTGGATCAGAGTGTTCGTTCGTTGGGATGCGATGTCAAGCGAAACCGCGCCCGAATGATGGTTTGCCGGCTGGTTTGGTACTCGCGGGCCAGCGCGGACACGGAACTACCGGCATCGAGCCGGGCAACAATCTGTCGTTTCTGCTCCTCATTTAGGCTTGTCGGCCGGCCAAGAGCCTTTCCGGTGCTGCGCGCCCGGATCAACCCAGCCAGTGTGTGCTCGACCAGCAGATCGCGTTCGAATTCGGCGACGGACGCGATCACCTGCATCGTCATCCGACGGGGCGAGCTGGTCAGGTCGCCCCCGCTCAAGGCGAGACAGTGAACCCGGACACCGATCGCCGCCAGCGCATCGACGGTGCTCCAAACATCCATGGCATTGCGGCTGAGGCGATCGAGCTTGGTGACGACCAGAACATCATCGGCTTCCAATCGATCGACCAGATGCCGGAAAGCTGGTCGCTGCATGGTAGGGTCGACGACAGGCGCGGTAGCTTTAGCCTTCCAGTCTGGAGCCGATAGCTACGGAACCGAAAGTAGCGATTGAGTAAGCCGCCTCAACCTTTTTGGCTGGTGGTGGAGATGCGGCCGAACATCAGAAAATTACCGTGATTTGTCAGGATTCTTTACAAACCACTATGACGATTTTAGTTAACCCTTTGATATTTTTGGGTCCGTGAGCGCGGCACCGTTGTTGCATTGAGGTTTCTGTCTTGCACGAGCGATGGTTCTGCTAACTTCTAGGATTCTAACACAAATGGCTCAAACACGCAGTTTTCGATTCCTTGCCCCGCTTGTTGGGCTCGGCGCTTTTATGGTCCAATACTTCCTCGTTAGCGTCCTGTCGCTGTTATTTGCACTTGGAGTGATGATACCGGTGGCCCGCAAGATTGGGGCCAATTTTGCCTACGTCCAGGCGAAAGTGACATCCGCCCTCACCGCCCCACCCTATCGTTGATCGGTTAGCGATCCACGGCTGTTCAACGCTTTGATATAGCGACGAGTGAGAGCAGGTGGCGGACGCCAGCGAGTGCTGCGCGGTATCGATCTTGCTCCATGGTCCGGTTCGATGAGCGGCGACAGGAAACGGAGCCACGTCAGTCCGGACTGAGGGGGGAGCGCGAAAGCGCCACCACTGACCCACCGGAAGGCTAAAGCTACCGCGCCTGTCGTCAACTCTACCGCGTCGAGTTTGGGGTGGTCAGGTCCCAGCACGATTCTCGCGACCCCCGTCGTTTTCTCAGCCATCTCGGCGGGACTCTTCGTCCGAATGGTTGCTCAGGAGACTCCCCTTGAGACACAGGATTCGGGATCGCCCGAACCGTCAGTACCGAAGACACCCGTTTCGCCCTGACCCGTTATGACGTTGTTGCATGATGCTTATGGGGGGCGGTCAAGAAAGTGACTTTTATGTTCGTCAGGCATAAATGAGGCCAGAACATTTGTCCGCAGGCTCGTCTCTACATCGATTATTGGACATTTTTTAACCAATCCGAAAACATCGTTGGACTGGCGGCATTCAGTTGCAAAAATGTAAATCATATTTTTCAGCATATCAGAAAGCCTGACATTTATTTTTAAATTAAATTTCTTTTTTTGGATTAAAATAATTAGCGCACGCAATAAATGTTTTTGTATTATTATATTAATATTGTTTTGCTAAAAATATATAAACGGATATTGTAACGACATTCTTGGATTATTTACACTATTATAATGTGTAACGTTTATGCTTATGATATATAACACTTTAATTGTTGGCATAAAAATTGCTTATAAAAAATTGCAGGTAATTGTCCTGCGCTATCTCTTGATACCATGAAAGATATTTTGATGAGGAAGACACTACTCTTTGCCAGCGTTCTCGCTCTCAGCGGACTTGCGTCGTCCACTGCACTCGCAGGAACAATGATGCAGACCTACGGCACCTTTACCATCAATGCCCTAGGCACCATCGTGACCACCCCAGCAGGTGTGCCACTCACCTCAATTGCGAGTTTCACGGTACCGGCTAATGAAACTGTCAGCAGCATACCCGCGACATATTTCGGCTATACAAATGCCTTTTTGAACGACCTTACACTGGGCCAAGCCGTGACGATTAACCCGCTTACGATACCGCTTCCAGCAACCAGTACCACCGAAACACTTAACTATATGAACTTCCTGACTTTTGGACCCCAGGGGCAGTACAGTTTTTCGTTGACCAATCTGTCCAGCGTCGCGGCCAATAGCGGTCTGATTCTCCAAGGCCTCGGGCTATTCACTGATAATACCGGAGCTCTCGGAACATCCTTGCCTTCAGAGATCAGCTTCGCTCTGAGTCAGACCAACAGTCAGGGAGCAACCGGGATTTCAACAACATTCTCGGTACCGCCATCTATGACCGACGTGCCCGAACCCGGTTCACTCGCCCTACTCGGAACCGGTCTTATCGGTCTTGGCCTGATCCTACGCCGCAAGAATGGTAAAGTCGGCTCCGCACCCTCGATGTAAGCGACCAACGGATCGGCCCCGGATTCAGGGGCCGATCCAGCTGGGGTCGGCGATATCCATCCATGATGGCTTTTCTCAATAATCATTGTTTTTGATATTCTAAAATATTTATCTGTTCGACCTAAGAGAAGATAAAATGGTATTAATTTTCCATTCCTATTTAAATATGCTAATTGATAAATATATATATGGATATAAAGCAACGGATTAATGTTTTTTCTTTTGTTTTAATATTCGCTGCCGCGATTGCAATATTATTGCTGACTGAAGTCGCGGCAGTACATTATCCGGAATTCAGGCGTCCATCACGATACCCTCATATCCGGGCGATTGGGCCAAACAACTGTCGTGCATCGATCTCGTGGACAAATACGGACATCGGTAGCCATGGCCGCCTTCAGAACCGGATTGAGGCCGCCCGCGTTGTGGTGACTGGCGTGAGATGCCCAGCTACGTCGACTGGTTGACCGAATGTAATTGAACAACCCAAAAGCGGCCCAGAGAAGACAACGGCAGCGGTCGGGTTGGTAGTCATGTACGTGACGGCGCCGGACCTTCGTCGGCAAGTGCCGAATGTCCAGATTAATGGCGCCATATTCGAGCGTAACGCTTGAGACAATTGTACTTCCCTGCCAGTGCGCTGACTCTCACTGCCGCCACCATGGACAGCTTGATGAGGAAAACCTGCCGACAAAGCAGGGTGCGGGCCGATTCAGATGCCGAGCGTTGCCCTGCGGGTTTCTGGAATAACGCTGGTTGGCCCGCGAAATGCACAATGCGTCACAGCCACCTTGCGATCCTAAGGATTTCAGATTAATTGATAGTAATGGTAGTGTCATTATTTTGTAAAGAGCCTTGCCGGTGAGCTATTGGTTCGATCGCTTCGAAAAAGCACTCCTGGAACTATACGATCACAACATTCTCACGCCGCTGGGAATTTGCCTTATTCTACTTGTCACATTCTCTCTCTCAATTTGTCTCATTCTCATTTTTACCTGACCAAACCGTTATAGTTCTCAGAGGCCTTTTCGGAATGAACTCGGAACATAGTCTGTGAGGGTTGGATCGCCGTGCCGGACATGATTCTCGACATGTGTTCGAAGCCTTACCGGAGACCACATCTGGGGACTTACCACGGCATTGTCAGGTTGACGATGGCGGCATGTGCCCTTAGCGATCTCGCATGGCGGACTTGCCGTCGTCATTTCGCTTGAAGGGGTATCGCT